>DBDD01000240.1:0-202 GCA_002293365.1 Christensenella sp. UBA941
GGCTCGACGCCGCGTCCGGGGCGGGAGGCGGGCGTGGGCGTCGTCGCAATCGCGCTATTGGCTAGGCTTCCGCTTGCGTTCGGGGCAACCGTGCCCCGTATAAGGAGCTTTACGCCTGTGTTCGCTGGAAGATCGGCCAGCGTTGTGGAACCCGGCCATGGCCGCCACGTCGCGCCGCCGTCGAGGCTGAACTGCGGGTTTT
>DBDD01000240.1:241-11819 GCA_002293365.1 Christensenella sp. UBA941
TCGCCGGGAAGATAGCTCTTTTTGTCCGGCTCCTTGCGGGTAACCAAATCCGCCGACTCCGCAACGATAGGATCGCCGGGGGTTTGGCCGGTGGAGACGTTGGGGCTGCCGTTCTTGCTAGGAGTGGGCGTCATGGTTGTCGCGCTGTTGGCAAGCGAGCCGCTTGCGCCCTCCCTTATCGTGCCGACAATATGGATTACGGTAACCTTCCCGCTGGGCATATCCGGCAGCGTAACCTTTCCAGTCCAAGGAGCGGGGGGGCCGCCGTCCACGCTGAACATCGGATTTTCCACCTGCGCGGGAACCATGTCGGTGACTCTCGGGGCCGAAGCTGTGGCGGGGCCGCTGTTCGAAACAGTGATGGTATAGGTTATGGGTTCTCCGGGTTTATAGCTAAACTTATCCGTTTTCTTGGCTGTGGTAATATTCGCCGCAGACATGATATATGGGTTCTGGTTTGAGCCTGTCGCGCCTGAAATTCCCGTCGGGCCGGTAGCGGTTGTGCCTGTACTTACGCCCGGTGAGCCTGTGGGGCCGTACGGGCTTGGCGTAGGCGTTGTAGTGGTCGCCGTGTTGTTGAGCGAACCGGACGAACCGGTTGCAACCGTTCCCCTAATCCGGACATTAACCCCAAAGGCTGCCGGAATATCCGGAAGCTGTAGGCTGCCGTTCCAGGGTTGCCAAGTTGCGCCGAGATCATCGGTGTATCGCGGATTTAGGACAGCCGGCGGTACCGGATCTCTGAGCATGGGGGCTTTTGCCGTCGCCGGGCCCAAGTTGCCCACGACGATGTTATATGTGATGGATTCACCGGGCGAGTAGCTGGTCTTATCCGAGCTCTTCACGGTTAGAACGTTTGCGGTCGGGTTCTGGCCGGGGCCGGTTGCGCCGGTAACCCCGGTTGCGCCGGCGGCTTCGGGCTTGACAACCGGATTCTGGTTGGAATCCATCACGCCGGGGGTAGGCTCTTGGGAGCCAGTGGAGGTTGTGCCTGTACTGACGCCCGGCGCGCCGGTTACGCCAAAAGGTCTTGGCGTCGGGGTCGTCGTCGTCGCGATATTGTTGAGGCTGCCAGTCGCGCCAATAGCCACCGTGCCCCTAATAAGTATTATGAACGCGTCTCCGGACTTCAGGTCGGGGAGCTGGAGGCTGCCGCCCCACGGATTCCAGGTCGTACCGGAATCGATGCTGAACTGCGGATTTTGGACAATGGACGGTACCTCGTCTTTGACGACCGGGGATACCGCCGTCGCCGGGCCCATGTTTGCTACGGTGATGGTATATGTTATGGTTTCGCCGGGGGAGTAGCTAGTCTTATTGGCAGTTTTAGCGGTTATGATGGTCGCGGTGTCGTCGGGAGTGCCGAATATAGTGGCCATGCTTATTGCCCTTTCGTTCGCCATAATACTTTTAGGCTTGGCGGGAATACGCGTACCCCCGGCAAACCGATATGTTTATTCATTTTATGCGGTTGAAAGAGCGTCTGCGAATAATAAAACGGGGTCAGCGGGCGCTGACCTTTGCCCAACCTTTTTTTGCGGCGAAGGGGTGGCTTTGTAAGCAGCTAGAAATCATTAAGCCGCCATAAATCCTGTGGAGGCGGAGGGAAATAATGAACATTCAGTTTCACATGCAATAACTCTCGCTCTTGCTCGGATAGATTGGGATAAAACGTCCATTGCGCATAGATATTCGCGTCATCCTTCAATAAATTTGTGTAATTGCTCAATACCTCAAGCTTGCGTTCTTGGAGCACTGGAGGCACAATAATCCTTATAATACTTACTGTAAACTTATTCGCCCGCCGCGCGCAAGGGAAAGTTGGTTTTATCTCTTCGTATGAAGAGCAAGCTCAAAAAGAGCGTTAATCCTTCCGTAACGGGAGCGGCCAGCCATATACCCGTCATTCCGAGCAGCGGCGGTAATATAAAGATACAAGCCAATAGAATAACAAAGCCCCGCGCGCCCGATATAACGGCCGACTCAACCGCCTTGCCTATGGAAGTGAAGTAAAACGAGGCAATCACATTCACGCCCGACAGAAGGAAGGAGACGCCGAAAATAGCAATCCCCGAACGCACAAGCTCCTCTACGGCCTCGCTGTCCACAAAGAGGCTGCCGTACCAGTCTCTGCCGATCAGCATAAGCCCGAACACCACTATCCCCGCAAGGAGTACCATACGGCTTGTGATCCTGCGCAAACCGGCGGCCAGCGAGTATGCTTTCGCGCCATATGCGAAGCTGAACAGCACAACGGAACCTTGCCCGAAGCCGATCACGATCATGCTGAACATATAGGCGGCATAGCCGACGATGGTAAACGCCGTCAAAGCGTCTACGCCGATGTTTTTCAGAATTACATAGTTGTATGCGAACATAGAAATGCACAGCGACATTTCGCCGATAAACTCCGAGCCGCCGTTCAGTATCGTGCTGCGTAGCGCTTCGCCTGAAAAAATAAACCTGCGCAGCTTGTATACGCTGGACTTCTTTATAAAAAAGTACAGGGTGCAAACGAGAGCGGCCAGAGCCGAAATCAGCGAGGCAAGCGCGACGCCCTTCACGCCCCATTCCATTAAGCGGACGAAGCAGTAGTTGAGCAGGATGTTCAGCAGCACGTTCAAGATGCTAACCTGCATGAAATACTGGGGCTTTCCATCGCCCCTTATAAACATGCCGAAGGACGCGTTTATCACCATGACCGGCAAAACCAGCAGCATGATCATGTAGTAAGCCTTGAAGTATCCCGCCACCACCGCATCGGCTTGTAAAAAGCCGAGCATGGGGTCTAGGCAGAACCTCATGATAACGCTGATAAGGACGCTCGCGGCCACGGCGGTCGCCATGGTTTGATTGAACACATCGTTGCATCTTTGCGTATCCCCGCCGCCCAGCGCCATGCCAGCGATTGCAACGCCGCCGACGGATACCATCAGGCCTACCGCCAGATACAGATAGACAATCGGAAGCCCCAAATTGACGGCGGCGATACCCTGTCCGCCCACGTAGTTGCCTATAAAGAAGCCGTCGGCCACGGTTATCAGCGAGGTGAGTATCATCGCGATGATCGATGGGATCGAAAACTTAAAAATCATCCTCGTTTTGTCGTTTTGTATGCTTTCCAAGTTCATATTCATTTCCCCATATCAAAAAAAGTACCCTGTCAGGATAGCTGAAAGGGGAAATATAAACTTCTGATTTCGTGCTTTATTTAACGGGGATGCAGATTTCGATTTCCATATTCATAGCGTCGCAGTCGATCGCCCTGTAAATATCGAAGCCGTAGCGTTCGTCGATTTGGTGGCCGCTTTCCGGCAGCCACACATTGAAGATGTTCTGATAAGCCGTATAGATCTGTTTTACAGGCCCCTTAAAGTGATAAACCGCGTATTTGCCGCCCTTTATAAAGGTGGTGTTTGGGAGGCCGCAGTTTTCTGGAACGGTCATGTAAAGATCGTAAAGGCATTCGTCCGTATCCGTGATTGAAGGATCGTCGTAGGTGCGCTCAAGAAACAGCGTATCTTCCGTGATATACGCGCCGTACTTTTCCTGAAACTCGCCCCAATGCTCCGATAGGTTTCCATAGCTTCCTATGTGGCGGTGATAGACCGTGAAGAAATCCGGCAGGATTTCTATGGCGATCCTGCCGGAACACACCTCGTAAGGCAAAAGCTCCACAAACGCGTCGCCGAAAACAGGGTTTGTAAGAGACTTATGCACAATACCGCGGCGAAACTCGATAGGGGATTGTTCATGATGCAGCTTGAAAGCTGAACTGTAGTTCGATGCACTGTATCCGTAATCGGAACCGATATCCGTTATACTTCGGCCCCGCTCGACCTTCAGGCGGAAAGCGCTCTGTTCCATCTTGACGCGCCTGGTGAACTCCCCTATGCTTTCCCCTGTCTCTATTCTGAACAGGCGCGAGAAGTAGTACTTTGAGAAATTGCAATGAGCGGCAATCGCATCGACGGACAAGTCCCCGCCTATGTTGGCTAGGATATAGTCTATGGCTTTATTAATATATTCGTTGACAATCATGCTAGGTATAAGTCCGAGATCGTTTCGGGTAAATAATCGATTCCTTTATATTCTTGAACGATAATCGATACAATTTTTGCTTTGAGCGTAGGGTCAACTTTGGTAATACACATTTGCCAGCTTCCTCCAATACTTCGGCAAATATCATTATTTTATTCTTTGAGCTATTGCCGATTGCCATCTGGATAGATGCCATGCCAATCACCCGTCTTGTACTATATAAATTCGCCGCGTCGCCACCGAGGCCGAGAATAATTATATCATCAATCGGCCGCAAAAGCATGTCGATAGGCCGCTTCCAACTAAATTTGCGCGTTGGCAGCCTAAATTTGCATCTTGGTCGCAACGGCCTTGCCCGCCGAGGGATATTTTAGTAAGCTTAATGCAGGTGATGATATGAAAATAAGGCTGGAACAGGATTCATCATTGGCTGATATTGAAGTCGTTATCAAATACGCCAAGCCGTGCGCCGAGGTCAATAAGCTCACAGCTTTGTTTAAGTCGGCTACTACAAATATCAAATGCGCTTCGGACGGCGGCGAAAGGCTGGTCGCCGCCTCCGATATCTTTTATTTTGAAAGCGTCGACAAGCGCACCTTCGTTTATATGGAGCGGAGCGTCTATCGAACGGACGCCCCGTTGTACCGGCTCTGCGAAGAGTTGGAGCCGCTGGGCTTCGTACAGATCAACAAGGCGTGCGTTTTGAATATCAATATGCTTGTGTCTATAAAGCGGCTGCCGGGCAGCCGGATGGAGGCTACCCTACGTAACGGTGAAAGGCTTTATGTGACGAGAAGATACCTTGACGGCATCAAGCGGGAATTAAAGAGAGGGGCGCGGGAATGAAGAGGATAATCACAAATATACTGGCGACCACCGGTCTGGCGCTTGTTATTCTTGCAATTATCGCATCCGTGTATGAAGCCGAATTTTTGCTGATCAGCGCCATTTTTCAGACATTGGCAGCGAATACGGTCATCCATTTGGGGCTTCTGCTTACCCGGAAGCTTGAGAGCAAATACGCCATGTTGGAGGCTACGGTCGATATCGTCTGGACGGTGTTTGTTTTGATCGTTTCCGGAGCGGTATTCAGCTGGTACTCCAGCACGCCGATAATTATACTCATCGTTATGGGGGCGTCAATCTATTTGATTGGCATGTGGCTGAGTATGGTTCGTATACGGGAAGATATAGCGGAGATCAATAAATTACTGCAAAGGCGGAACCGTGAATGATGAATCAAAAAAGCTATAATTCAACAAAAAACCTGATACTGTTTTTTGCTGTGACGCTCTCATGGACTTGGCTTGCGGGGTTTATTCCGGTATGGACGGGCATTACCGGAACGCCTTTAGGTACTTTCATCTTCTATTTCGGCGGCGGCGCACCCTCTGTTGTCGGGCTTTTCATGGTATTCCTCACATACCCAAGTCCTGCAAGACAGGACTATTTCTCCCGCTGCTTCAGCGTGAAGCGCATGGGCATAAAATGGCCTTTATGGACTGTGGCCTTTTTCATGGCGATAACCTTGATAGGACTATGGGCGGGTATCTATCTGTTCAATTCCGAAATGCCCGGAGCGGACTATATCCACGCTATAATACAAGCGCCCTATATGATATTTCCCGTGCTCTTAATCAGCATTGTTTCCGGGCCATTGAATGAAGAATTTGGGTGGAGGGGGTACGCGCTCGATAAGCTGCTGGCGCGATTTGGCTTCTATAAAGCCTCCCTCATGCTGGGATTCATATGGGGTATTTGGCATTTGGCGTGGTACTTTACGCCGGGTCAAGCGCAGTACAATCTTTTGCAGAGTTCGGTTTTTGAGGCGGCAGTATACATTCCGTCCGTCATTGTTCTGAACTTTGTCGTTACTTTTGTGTATATCAAAACAAAGCGAAGTATTTTAGCGGGGGCGTTGGTTCATATGCTTGGAAACCTGATAAACAGTCAGTTGCTGTCGCCTTATTCAGTAGAGACAGGCATGGCCATTCGGTATGTTAAAATACTTTTCTGCTGCATGGTTATAATCTATACGTTTGTATCTTCCAAATTCAAGAATGAGGTTGATACCCAAATAAAGAACATTCAATTCCGGGACGTAGAACCCGATATAAAAGAATCAGCGGGGAGCAGATAAAAATGAAAGAAATACTCAGCGCCGAAAACCTTACAAAGACCTACGGAAAAGAAACTGTCCTGAACGGCGTTTCTCTCACGGTTTACGAGAACGCGTTCACGGCGATTTTGGGCCCGAGCGGCAGCGGCAAATCCACGCTTTTGAACATCCTATCCGGCCTGACGAAACCTACGTCGGGCCAGGTTATCTGCGGCGGCGAGATCGTCTCCGCGCTTCCGGAAAACAAACTGGCCGACTGGAAGCGCGCCGAGGCGGGGCATGTGTTCCAGAACTATCTGCTGCTGAACAACCTCACTGCTGAAGAGAATATAAGGATAGGCGTCGTCCCCGGCAAAGCGCCGCTGAACTTCGACAGGCTTGTTAAGCTGCTGGAGATCGACGGCTTGCTGAAGAAATTCCCCTCACAGCTATCCGGCGGGCAGCAGCAGCGCGTCGCTATCGCGCGGGCGGTAATAAAAGCGCCGCGCCTGCTTTTTTGCGACGAGGCCACAGGCGCGCTGGACGAAGCCAACAGCAAAAAAGTCGTGGAGCTTCTACACATGCTAAAATCCACCTTCGGCGCGACAATACTGTTCACGACGCACAACGCGCAGATAGCTTCGACGGCCGACCGTGTGATAACCATCAAAAACGGCCTTATCGCGGGCGACAGGCAAAACGCCAGCCCCGTCAAGCCCGCCGATATGGTGTGGGGGTGACGTTATGCCGCTAGTATACAAGCATCTCTTAAAGCAGCTTCTCCGCAGCCGCATCTTTGTAGTTTTGATGGCGCTGCTCACAGTGCTGACGCCGCTTTCATTCTTCTTCGTAAAGTTCAGCATAGACGGCAATATCGGCTCTAGCACACCTCAATACAGAACGGCGCTCGATTCAAACGACGTTCTGGCCTACAGCTTTTATACCGCGATGGCCACCCTGACCGCCTTTGTGTTCTGCGTTTTCTTTTACCGGTTCTTCCGCTCCGGCAAAAAGCAGATGGGCGCTTTGAAGGCGCTTGGCTTCAAGGACGCCGATCTGCGGCGCTTCTTCGTTGTGTTCACAATTGCGCTATCTCTACTCGGCGGCGTTATTGGATGTATATTGGGCTATCCCATGTCAAATATATTGATACACGCCAATATGGAAACCTACGGCGTCGCCGGCCTTGTACGCTCGCTGAATATCGACAGTATCCTGTTCGGCATACTCGGCCAGACAGCCGCGTTCGGGCTTACGGCGTTTTGGTGCTACGGCTTTGTACGCGGCAAAGAGCCGGGAGCGCTAATAGCCGGGAACCAGAGCGCCGCCGATTCCCCGGCTCTGCGGGCGGCAAACGCCATAACAAATATCCTTCCGCTAAAGAACAAATTTCCGCTTCGAATCGCCTTGCGCAAGCCGCTGGCGGTGGTGCTGATCCTTACCGCCGTGATGGGTTTCAGCACATGTGTAATCATAGGCCGCTCGCTCAACGTCAGCAGCCAAACGGTATTCGAAAGCCAGACTCGCGGCCACGAATACGGCTACGACGTCTTTTCCGTGGACATGCGCGCGTTTGAAAACGCCGATATGGCCGTGAGCGGCGTGCGCTACCTCAGCCCCGGCTCCGGCAAGTTAATCTTTGGAGATACGTGGCTGGATCAAACGATTTTCGGGCTGTACGAACAAAACGAGCTGTTCGCCTTGCTGGACATGGAAGGCAATGCCGTCGCGCCGCCAGAACCCGGCGAGATGGTAATCGGCCCCGGATTGGCGGACACCTATGGCCTTAGCGCAGGCGACTCTGTGAACTTCATATCGAAGGATATGAATGGCGGGTCTTTGGAGCTTAGCATCGCGGCGGTGGCCTTTAACGCGAAATCAAACAGCGTCTATGTAAACCCGGACGAGCTGGCGGCTTCCCTCGGCCTTTCGCCCGGAGCGTACAACGGGATATACTGCGACGTTTTGCCCGAAGACACGGCTCACACGCGTATCGTCACGCGCGGTCAGCGCATAGAGCAGCTAAACCGCGACGCCGTATCGAACAATATAAGCGGCGTAATAAATCAATCGATTGGCGTACTGATGGGATGCATCCTGCTTTTTCTCGGATTATATATGAATTTTCAGGACAACACGCGCGATATGCTTATCCTGCACATGATGGGCTACCGCGTGAAGGATATCCGTAAAATGCTCATCGACGTATACCGCCCGCTGGTGTGGTTCTGCTTTATTATAACTTTGCCCGCGAGCATCTGGCTTGTAAGGACGATTCAGCGGAATCTATCGATTGCCACCGGAGATTATATGCCGTTCAACGCCAGCATTGTCTTGATAATAACCGCGTTTGCGGCGCTGACGCTGCTGTATCAGCTTGTGCAGTGGACGTTCGGCGCGGCGATTAAGCGGGTGATACGCAAAGAGGATATCGCCGAATATACTTGCGCGGAGTGAGCGCTCGGCCGTATTTCCCGTTCGCTAATTAATGCTTGACTTATATTATCGATTATGATAATATTACTACGCTCGATAATATAAGGAGGCGCTGCAATGGATGAAAATTTCTTTTCCAGCATATCCGACCCGCTGAACGCGAAGCTGCTTTTAGAGATTTATGAGCAAAAGCAAGCAACCACTGCGCACTTACTGGTAAAATTTCAAGATATTCCGCAGGCGACGCTTTACAGGCGCTTGAAGAAGATGCTTGCAGACGGCGTCTTGAAGGTTGTCGAGGAGAACCCGATTCGCGGGACGGTGGAGAAGGTTTACGCGCTGGGCTACGATATCGACGCCGGTTTAAAGAACATGAGCGATACAAACGACGGTAAAACGCTTCAGCGATTCGTAACGCATTCCTTGCTCGGTATTCTCAGGGAATTCGGTGAATATACGGCAAAGGAAAACATCGACATCAAGGAAGACGGCGTAGGCTTTTTTATAGCGCCGGTATATGCGACAAACGAAGAATTAATAGCGGCGCTCGACAAAATTGTCGAAACGCTTTACGGGCTCAAGGATAATAAACCGAACAAAGCCCGCAAACTTCGCAACATCTTCATTGCTTCAACGCCGCCGAAAGAATAAAGGAGCGATTTGTGATGGAAAAAACTCAAAACCGGAAAGGAAGGAAGCGCCTTATGACTATTTTGTTTTCGCTTCTTAGCGTTATTGTTGTTCTGTTCGCAATAGGCGTCATAGCTAATATATACGCGATAACGCCGACAAAAGGCGAGAACATTGCCTCATATGACAACCCAAAGTCCGCGTTGCTTGTAATCGACTTACAGAACGACATTACACACGGCAAACAATACGGCGACACAGCGGGCTTTGTCGAAAGCGTCAATCGGGCGATTGCGATGGCAGAAGAAAACGGCATGGAAATCCTGTATATCAGAACCGAATACACGAATCCCATTATGCAGCTTCTGGCGGGAGGAATGTTCAAACCCGGCACAGATGGCTCCGAGTTCGACAACAGATTGAAGCTCGTCAATGATAATATATTTTCAAAGTCAATCGGAGACAGCTTTTCCAACGCGGCATTTGAGAATTATCTCGTTTCGAAAGAAGTTTCGTCGCTTTATATCGTTGGCGCCGACGCGGCGGGCTGCGTCCTACGCACGGCGCAAGGCGGGAGAAATCGGGATTACAACGTCACAATTATTAAAGATGCCGTAATCAGCGCGGCAAGCGGCTCCAAGATGAAGCAAGTAGAAGAACAGTACGCAAACATCGGGATAAAGGCTGCTTCTTTACACGAAGCGATTCCTCTTCATACATGATGCGCCGGGTTATCCGCTTAGTTCGGATAGCCCCAGGTGCTTCAAGCTCATCCGGTAAACCACAAAAGCATACCCGGCATACATGACTAAAAAGCAGCTCGCGAAAATGCGTATCGATATAAGCAACAAGTTATTTATGGCAAGAAACGAATCGAAGAACGCGTTAAGCGGCGCGGCGCACAGCAGTATAATAAACAAGCACATAACAGCGGGAAAGACGTATTTTATAGCAATTTCTTTTTTTACGACGCTCTTGCGCTGGCGGTCGGTTTTTCCGAGGAAAGCCATCGTTTTAAAAGCATGCCGGTTCTCCTTCATTTCAATGATGTGCCGTACCGAGAGAATGGAAAAGTATATGCAGATGAACACGACGCACAGGCATATTTCCGCGAAGGACAACCATAGCCCCATACCCCCTCCGAACATTTCATCCGGGATATTGGGTACAATAAACCCCGCCGAAAAAGTTAGAAACGAAAATAAAAGGCAAACGGAAAGCGTGGTATTGAGCATGATATTAGACGTGATTTTTGACAGAAACTGCGCCGCAAGGTATAAACGGTTCCCTTGATATAAGCTGCTTTTTCGATATAGCCGTATCCAAGCAAGCAGGTGGAAAGCCGCCTTGTAGAACGCCCATATACCCAGCACCAGCGGAAAGATGATAATGTTGGCAGCCATCATAATAATCGTAACGCCGCCGCTTGAGATAAGCAAAACGAGAACCATATCGGAAACGAGGCATATGGAACAAAGGGCTGTCCAAAAGATTGGGCGAGGCGTTGATTGCAGCGTTTGATTCTTCCGATTTTCGGACATCAGATTTACAATTTGCATAGTACTGATTTTCCGCAAACAGCCAATAAGAGATATTATCTGAATACCGATAAAGTATAAGAAGGAATCCCGCGCGGCAAGCCCAAAAGACCAAAGGCCGGCTTCACTAACCGGAAACCATGCTTTAAGAATTGATAACGCCGCGCCAAAAAGCAGGCTGCCAAGAAGTATACCGAGTATAAGCCCGATAGCGCCCAACAATAACGATTCCAAAAAGAACACCAGAGCTATCAGATTTTTCTTCATGCCGAGTAGAATATAAGACGCGAATTCCCTTGCCCTACGGCGCAGCATATAGCCGCTGATATAATAAAGCAAGGCGACCATCACTATGGAAATCATCATAGGCACCGAGCTTGATTGCAGCCCGTTCTGACCGCTGACAACCGCTAGTAGATTTGAAAACATCATAAGCGCCGACAGCACGACCAAAGTAGTTATATATAGCAGGTAGTCCCCGGCGGAACGCTTTGCGTTACGGAAGGCCAGCTTAAGATACATATCGGCCGCCCCTATTTACGGACTCCAATATGTTTAGCAGCTCTCTTAAAAAGGCCGTGTTGTCTAAATCGCCTTTGCGTAGCTCCGCCACGATATTCCCGTCGCGCATGAACAGAATACGCCGGCAATAACAAGCGGAAAAGGCGTCGTGGGTTACCATTAAGATTGTTGCGCCCATTTCCGCGTTTATTTGTGAGAATGTCTCCATTAGATTTTGCGCCGACACAGAATCAAGCGCGCCGGTCGGCTCGTCCGCGAGTATAATGGATGGGCTTGTCACAAGGGCGCGGGCTATCGCCACACGCTGCTGCTG
>DBDD01000100.1 GCA_002293365.1 Christensenella sp. UBA941
TCAACGATATCCTGGTCGAAGCGACGGAAGTAAACGCCTTGAAAAACGTCCAAACCGTATCCGACTACCGGAGCGCGGACTATACCCGCGTCAAAGCGCCGCTCGACGCGCTCGCCAAGCTGTCCTACGACAATGGCATGTATTACTATTACGCCATATACGCAACCGACGGCGATATGATTTACGGCGTGATGGATTACGAGGATACGATTACCTCGAGGCACCCTTTCTATCCGTTCGGCGCCGAGGGTTATACGAACGCTTTTCTTGGCGAAACGGTGGAATACGCGGCGGACGTAAGCTCCTTCGGCTCGTGGTCCTTCGTGCTCAAGCCCATCTTTGACGATGATGGCGCTGTCGCGGCGGTCATGGAGGTGGGCGTCAACCTAGACGACGTAAACGCCCAAAACCGTGCGCTGGTGCTGGAATTGGCGCTGATGGTCGCCTCCATGGCCGCCGTGCTGTTAATCATCATCATCGAGTGGATATTTTTCTTCGAACAAAACGAAGCGCGCCGCCTGAATAGGCTTCCGGGGCTGGGCGTCCCGGCCCGCGCGCTCATATTCCTGGCGTTTCTGGCGGATTGTATGCAGGACGCGTTCGTCTCCATTCTCGCCCGGGAGCTTTACGTTCCGTTTTTAGGCATCCCCGTAAGTGTAGGGGCAGCGCTTCCGCTTTCGGTTCAGGTGCTTATGAGCGCGCTCATGGCGCTTGCGGGCGGCAGCCTCGTATACCGCAGCGGGATCAAGCGTACGCTACCGTTGGGCTTTGCTCTGCAAACCGCCGGCTTTATCCTCTGCGGCGCGACGATGCACTATTTCGGGCTATTGGCTGGCAAGGCGCTTATCGGCGCGGGCATGGGGCTTATCGTTGTCAGCGTAAATACGGCGGCCGCGTCCGACAGCTCTTCGAGCGCGAAAATCTTTGCCGCCATCAGCGCGGGAACGCTCGCAGGCGTCACGGCTGGCGCGGGCGTAGGCTCCATCGTGCTGTCGCTGGGCAGCTATACGTCTGTGTATTTCGTGGGAGCGATCATTTTACTGCTCGGCTTTGCGCTGGCGCTGTTCGCGCCGGTTAAGGAGCACACGCGTATTAAAAAAGCAGCCGTAAAAACGAATGCCATCAAGTTCCTTCTGGATAAACGGGTAATCACGTTCCTTGCCCTGCTGCTCCTGCCGTTTTTGGCCGCGCTTTCGTTCAGAGAGTACTTCTTCCCGATCTACGCGGCGGAAATGGGCGTTTCGGAAGCGGACATCGGACGTATTTATCTGGTGTGCGGGCTCGTCATCATATACGCCGGGCCATACCTTACGTCCAAGCTGATCGCGAGGCTTAACGCAAGGTGGACCGTTGCGCTGGCTTCCGTCTTGATGGCCGCCGCAACCCTTCTATTCGCTTTCGTACCCAAGCTGGGTGCTGCCGTCGTCGGGCTTGCGCTGCTTTCGCTCGCCACAGCCTTCGGCTACGCGGCGCAGTCGACCTATTTCGCCAGCCTGCCCGGCGTGGCGGCCTTCGGCGAAAGCCGGGCTATGGGCGTCTATTCGCTGTTCGATAATACCGGGCAGACCTTGGGCCCCATAGTATATGGTATCGCCATGATGGGCGGCTACCGCGCGGGGCTGCTGGTGATCGGTGCGGTGATAGTCGCGCTGCTCGCGCTGTTTATCGCCGCGAACGCGAAGCCGTCAAAAGAAACAACAATTACGCCAAAAGGAATAAGGGGATAGAATTATTAATGCTGTTATACTCAGAAGTGGATGAAAACGACTTCGAGCAGATGCTCTTACTATACGAACGCTTCCTGAACGCGGGGGAAAGCATCGCCCCCTTTCTTAGGGAAGGGCTTTCCGATTCGAGCTACGCCGGCGTAAAATGTATGGACGGCGAGCGCATGATCGGCGTGTTTTCCGCGCGGCCGGGCGTCGAGTTTACCTGTGGGCACGAGGACATCGCGGAGACGATTCAGCGGCGATGGGAGAACTATCGCCTTTTTACGGCGGATATGCTCGCGGTGCTGCCCGAATACCGCGGGCAAGGCGTCGCGCGCCAGTTGGCCGAGGGTTTGCGCGCATCGCTTAAAACGCACGGCTGCGAGCGCCTTGTTATCGAAGAATGGCATCGAAGTATCGAAGGCGACGTACCGGTGAGCGGCGTGTTGAAGTATATCGGGCCGCAAACTCTTTTGGGCGTCTATCCGGATTTCTACCGCGACAGCGCCAAATACGGTGTGACTTGCCCCGAGTGCGGGGCGGACTGCCGGTGCGGCGCGCTGGTATGCGTACTCGAAATCCATTGAGCGCGGGCGGCGCTAGAGAGGGGGCTGCATGGGAGCCGGTATACGCATCACAAGGATAGGCGTAAAGATGACGCTGCTGTTCGTCATGTTCGCGCTTATACTATGCCTGACGGTCAGCCTGTTCAGCTATTTCGCGTCCTACGACGCCTACAGCGATTTCTACTCGCAAAAAGCGCAGGAGACCGCAGCGCTAGCGGCGACGTTCATCGACGGCGACCGCATCGCCCAATACCTGATAACCGGCGAGACCGACGAGTATTACGAGCGGCTGCACGCGATTCTCAGCGATATCAAGCGCGAGCAAAACGTCATGTACCTCTACGTCTTCGCGCCGGAAATGGATCGTTTCACCTATATCCTCGAAGTGTCCCTGGATTCCGACGATCCGGAGCTCATCGCGCATATGGGCGACGTATTCGAATATACCGAGCTCGAGTATACGTATCTCGCGCCGGATATCGCCAACAAACGCGCCTCAACGGAAAAGGTTATCGCATATGATACGGCCGGTTTCGGCCAGGCCGTGGAGGCGTGGGCGCCCATATTCGATTCGGGCGGCGCGCTCGTGGCCATGGTCGAGGCGGATATGTCGTTAGATCTGGTTATGGATATGCTGGGCAATTATATCTTTACCGTTATAATCATCTCAAGCGCGATAATTCTTGTTATGGTATTGCTTTTAGC
>DBDD01000304.1 GCA_002293365.1 Christensenella sp. UBA941
AACGGATGCTCGTCGCCGTTGACATAAACCCTGCCCGTCATGCCGGGCATCACTTCGTACGGATACCAGCCTCTAAGCGTGATAAAGCCCCTCTCGCCGACCAGCAGCCTGAATTCGCTGACGGGCTCAAGCCAGCCGTCCCCGGCAAAGCCGGATATTATCCGGGCGCTCTCCAATGTATTGCCCACGTCGGTTCCGTCGGACTGCCCGTCCAGATAGCGGAATTCGACGGCCTCGGAAATGTCGTAATATTCTCTTATAAAGCGCTCGATATGGGGATGGGTGTCCCACCATGGCTGATCGCCAGTAAATAACGTGTGCTTATTGTGCTTGTACAGCACGACGTGATCCAGATTTTCGCCCATCGCGATGCGTTCGCGCGCGATCCTCAGCTCCGCGTCGTTATGGGAGGACACCGCGTAATTCGCCGCGTAGCCCCTATACTCCACTATCAGGCACCGCGCCGAGCAGGCGATGAAAACGCCGGTCGGCAGAATGACCAGCGCTTTTTGCCAGCGCTTAAATCCCGGAAGCTCGCCGTATAGCCCGGCCGCGAGCCGTACAAACAGGATGCCGCACGTGAATTGCAGGAATACGAACATGCGCGCGACGATATAGGGCGCCGCAAGGCAGGGCGCACAAGACGCCACGCCGCTCCAGAAAAGGATCAGCATGGGCTTATCCTGCCAGAAACACATGGAACATATTACGACGAACAGCGCTATAAACAGCGTCATGATAACGAGCGCGGGATTGCCGCCCAGCCTTGATAAATAATCGATCGGCGCGGATACTGTCGCCGCCGAGAGCAGCATAAGCAGCCCCGCGAACGAAGCCCCGGCAATCGCGAAAGCGCGCTTTCCCCGCTTATATATAATCCGGCAGCACATGAAGATTATGGCGGCCATCAACAGGAAAAACAGCATATAGTTTTTATTGAATAAATAATCCAGCACTTTCAGGTAGTTCGTCCCCACGCGTGAAAACAGCCCGCCCTCGGCAAGGCCGGCGTACCTTTTGTTATCGGCCAAAAGCAGCGGAAGAATGATGGCCACAGCGCTGGTGCACAGGCCGGCTAAATACGCCTTGTCCGGCTTTTGGCGGGAAGCGAGGGGGAATACGACCTTAAGCGCGCAGTACGCGAAAACCATCGTAAACAGGTTTTCCTGCCCGAAAGACGCAAGAAAGAATAAGACGATGAGCGTTATATACCGCCGGAGCGATAATACGGTCCATTTGTTCGCTAGATAAACGGCCAGAAGAAATATCGTAAATCCGCCTATGTAGCTGAACAGGGCGACAAACCAGTAAAACAGGTCTCTATACATGCCGACAGAGCACAGGCCATAGGTCAGTACGCACACCACAGCGGCGAGGGCTGGTCTGCTATAGCCATCTTCAGGCCTAGCCAGCTTGTATATGAGCGCGAAGAACGCGCACACCAGCGCCGCGGCGGCTATGCGCGTAACGGTCAAGCCCAGGCGGTGCAGCAATATGTCGAAAAACATAAAGGTAACCTGCGGCGATATCTGTTCCGCGTATGTGCCAAGATAATGGAATAACTGTCCGATAGTAAATTCAGTCCCGTTTACGCCGGGCTCGGTAAAGCCGTAGGACAGGGAAGCGTGCCCGTAGTCGTCATGATAGAGGAAAACGTTTGAGTATTGGAGCAAAAGAAACGCGAAAAACAGCGTAAAGACGATTGCGACGCCGTGCCGCCTGATAAAGCCGCGCGCCCTTGGCCAAAGCCGCGCCGCATTTGAAGTTGCGAGATCCATGAACTCCTCCATATAACAAGCTTTCGCCTGTAAATATCATTGTCCCGGTAAAGCCGTAATGATTATACACTATAAGCAGCGAATTGGGTAGGCTAAGCGCTCGAATTATGCCTGAAATCCCCTAACTATACGGTTTACACGCATACCGTTGTTTGCTATACTGCTGTGTGTATCGATAGCGCGGCTTGGATGCGCTTTTTTATCGCTTTTACGCGACGGAGGGTATATGGTTTTCAGTACGCCTATATTCGTACTACTATTTCTGCCGCTTGTGCTTTTGTTCTATTATTTCCGGCCTCTCCGGATGGGAAACGCGGTGCTGATCGTATTCAGCCTGCTGTTCTACGCCTGGGGGGAGCCGGTCGCCATCCTCGTCATGCTCGCGTCCATCGCCGCGAACTGGCTATTCGGTATGCTGTGCGTGCGCAAGGGCGTCCGGAAAAGCGGACGCGGCTGGCTCGCTCTCTCGGTCGTCTTCAATCTCGGCCTCTTGGTCGGCTACAAGTATACCGGCTTTATCGTCGAAAACCTGAACGCGCTGCTCGGCGGCGCCGTTATCCCCGTTCCGTCCGTCGTCATGCCGATCGGCATATCGTTCTTCACCTTTCAGGCGATGAGCTACGTAATAGACGTCTATCGCAAGGTCACGCCTGTAAACCGCAGTATTCTCGACGTCGCGCTGTATATCTCCTTCTTCCCGCAGCTGATCGCCGGCCCGATCGTCCGCTATCACGATATCAACCAGCAGATTCAAAGCCGGACGCATACGCCCGAAAAGTTCACGTCAGGGGTTTTGATATTCATTATGGGCATGGCGAAAAAGGCCTTGATCGCCAACGCTATGGCCAAGCTGTGCGACAGGGTTTACGCCCTGCCCGGCGGAGAGCTTTCCACTGCGCTCGCCTGGGCGGGGGCGCTCGCGTACATGCTGCAAATTTACTTCGACTTTTCCGGCTACTCGGATATGGCGATCGGCCTCGGGAAGATGTTCGGCTTCGAATTTAAGGAAAACTTCCTGTATCCGTACGCGGAGTCGTCCATGCAGGATTTTTGGCGGCGCTG
>DBDD01000161.1:0-316 GCA_002293365.1 Christensenella sp. UBA941
GGCAACGCGAACGAGCTGGACTGCATATTCATTATGCGCGACAAGGTTCGGCTGCTTGCGCAAGAGATGGTCGAGCTGGCCGCGGCGGAGCGGCGGCGCTAACCCAAGATCACGGTAGCGAAATTCGCACGGCATGAAGGGGACGGTTCTAAACCGTTCCGAAACGAATTGCGGACGCATTTTGAGGTGCGCGGAACGGTTTAGAACCGTTCCCTACAAAAATCACATTCAAGGAGCGCTACATGACAATAAAGGATTTATTAGACCTAATCGACGGCAAATTGGCGAACAAGGCCGACGTTTCGCGCGAAATCGA
>DBDD01000161.1:322-519 GCA_002293365.1 Christensenella sp. UBA941
GCCGGGACGGCGTGGGTCACGGTGCAGACGCATATGAACGTCGTGGCCGTCGCCGCGCTTTTGGACATGGCGGCGATAATCCACCCCGAAAACATCGAGGCCGAAGCGGATAGCGCCGCAAAGGCCGAGGAAGAGGGGATAGCGCTAGTCGTTTCGCCGCTGACGGCGTACGATATCTGCGCGAAAATGGCGGCGCG
>DBDD01000161.1:582-11447 GCA_002293365.1 Christensenella sp. UBA941
TATAAAGGAGCTCGACGCCATAGCCGTGACGGATCATAATAGAGCGCTGAACCTGCCCGCCGCCGCAAAGCTTTCGAAGGAGGCGGATATTGTTTTGCTGCCGGGGATGGAGGTAACAACGCGCGAGGAAGTGCATGCGCTGTGCTACTTCCACAGCGTGGACGCCGCGCTCGAATTCGGTGAGCGCCTATATCCTTTTTTGCCGAAGATCAAGAACAGACCCGATTTTTTCGGGGAACAGTTTATCATGGACGAGGAGGACGAAGTGACGGGCCACGAGGAATACCTTTTGCTTCAGTCCGTTTCGTTATCTCTAAAAGAAATATTCAATATGGCTGCGGAGTTTAATGGCCTATGCGTCCCGGCTCATATAAACAAGCATGCGAATTCGCTTCTATACGTTTTGGGCTTTCTGCCGCCGGATATCCCGTTTAAAACGGTGGAGCTTAGCCGCGTCGCCCCCGCGCCAAAGGTAAATCTCGACCATTTTCACGTATTATATTCCTCCGACGCGCACCAATTGGACCAAATACTCGAGCGCGAGTTCTTTCTGGACGTGCCAGAGCGCAGCGTAGAAGGCATTTTTGACGCCCTGACGCGGGCGAAATAGGCCGCATTGTTACAAAAATCACACAGCTTTTTTACTTGCGCAATACTTGTAATTTTTTGCAGAAATATATACAATCAAATAAAGGAGCAGCTATGCCGGATATTAAGAAACCCAAAAAGACTGGTATGCCCGTAAAAAAGCTGCGCATACTCGAGCTCGACCCATATCTCGAGCCGTATGAGCCGCAGCTTCATGAGCGCCTTGCGCGCTATGAAGCCTTAAAGAAGCGGCTATCAGGCGGAAAGAAGCTTTCGGACTTCGCCAACGGCGCGCTTTATTATGGTTTCCATAAAGCGGACGGCGGGTATATTTACCGCGAATGGGCCCCCGCTGCGGACGCTTTGCATCTAATCGGCGATTTCAACGGCTGGGATCGTGCTTCTTGCCCGATGAAAAAGCTCGACAACGGCAATTGGGAGGTTTTCGTCGAAGGAAAATTACCGCACGCTTCGCGCGTGAAGGTACAAGTTTCGGCGGGCGGCAAAACGTTCGATAAGCTGCCGCTGTATATACGCAGAGTCGTCCAAAACGACGACCTGAGCTTTTCTGGGCAGATTTGGGAGCCGGAAACGCCGTATAAATGGAAGACGCCGGCTTTTTCGCGCCCGAAAGACGAGCCGCCGCTGATATACGAATGCCACATAGGCATGGGAGGCGAGGCGCAGAAGGTTTCCTCGTACGATGAATTCCGCCAAAACGTTTTGCCTCGCGTAAAGGCCGCCGGATACAATACGATCCAGGTCATGGCGCTGATGGAACATCCGTACTATGCGTCGTTCGGCTATCAGGTTACGAATTTCTTCGCGGTTTCCTCCCGCTTCGGTACGCCCGAGGCGCTAAAGGCGCTTATAGACGAGGCGCACGCGATGGGCATAGCCGTTTTGCTGGATATAATCCACTCGCACGCCTCCGGCAACGAGCTAGAGGGCATAAATCGCTTCGACGGCACAGAGTATCAATTTTTCCACGCGGGCGGCAAGGGGGATCATCCCGCCTGGGGGACGAAGCTATTCGACTACGGCAAGCCCGAGGTCTTGCATTTCCTGCTCTCAAACATAAAATTCTTTCTTGAAGAGTATAAGCTCGACGGCTTTCGCTTTGACGGCGTGACGAGTATGCTCTATACGCATCACGGCCTGGGCGAGGCGTTTGATAACTACGCCAAGTATTTTTCCGGGAATACGGACGACGACGCCGTTGCGTATCTCCAGCTTGCGTCGGAGCTCGCGCGCGAAGTGAAACCCGGCGCTATTATGATCGCGGAGGACATGAGCGGCATGCCGGGCATGTGCCTTGACGTCAAGGACGGCGGCGTCGGTTTCGACTACCGCCTCGCGATGGGCGTGCCGGATTTTTGGATTCGGACGCTCAAAACGCTTCCGGACGAAAAATGGGATCTGTGGAGGATGTGGTACGAGCTGACGACGCGCCGGGCGGGAGAAAAGAACGTCGGCTACTGTGAATCGCACGATCAGGCGCTCGTCGGCGACAAGACTATCATGTTCTGGCTCGCCGACAAGGAGATGTACTGGCATATGCACGTCGGCTCGGAAAACGAGGCGATAAAGCGCGCGATAGCTCTGCATAAGCTCATACGGCTCGTCACGTTCGCTTTAGCGGGCGAGGGCTACTTGTGCTTTATGGGCAACGAGTTCGGGCATCCGGAGTGGATCGATTTTCCGCGCGAGGGCAATGGCTGGAGCTATCAGCACGCGCGCCGCCAATGGAGCCTCGCGGACGACGACGGGCTGCAATTCAAATATTTGGGCCTATTCGACAGGGATATGCTTGCGCTGGCGAAGAACGGGCGCTTGCTATCCGCCGCCGATGCAAAGCTTTTGACCATCGACCAGGAGCGTAAAAAGCTCGCGTTTAGCCGTGGGGACTATTATTTCGCCTTCAACTTTCATCCCACGTTAGACCAAAGTATCGATTTTCCCTCCGCCCAAGGGCGCTATGGAGTTGTGCTCAATTCGGACGACGCCCTTTACGGCGGCGCAAAATTCGATTCCATTACGGAGGCTGAAATGGCGAAAAAAGGCGAAAAAGACTATTATATCGGAACATTCCTGCCCAAGCGGAGCGCGGTGGTTTTTCGGAAATCCCCTTGATTTTCCGCCGTGATGTTGCTAGGATATAATCACCGAAAAATGGCAAAGAGGGAAAATATGAACAGCGAAAGCGCGTTGCTAAAGGATTTTGCGTCGGAACAATTCGGCGCAACCGCGCTGTCGATTCTTGAAGAACTCGATACGGAAATGTTCGTCGCGGATTTTAATACCGACGAGCTCCTCTTTGTCAACCGGAAAATGCGCGCGCAGTTTGGCATTGGCGACGACTACACGGGAAAGCGCTGCTGGGAGTTTTTCCAGGCCGGCCAAAATGAGCGCTGTGAATTTTGTTCGGTATACGAGCTTCTGGAAGTGCCAAGAAAGACGGTTGTTTGGGAACAATACAATCCGGTCGCGAATAAGCATTATCGCTATACCGGCAAAGCGATCCGCTGGATGGACGGGCGGAAAGCGCATTTACAGCAATGCCAGGATATTTCAGAGGACCGGGCGCGCCAGGCGCGCCTGGAGGGCGCCAAGCAACAGGCCGAGAAGGCGTCGAACGCGAAAGGCGAATTCCTTTCGCGCATGAGCCACGAGATACGTACGCCTATTAACGCGATTATCGGCATGTCGCATATAGCTCAAGGCGCGCAGACGCTCGACAAGGTGAAGGATTGCCTGCAAAAGATCGACGTTTCCTCCAAGCAGCTGCTGAATATCATAAACGATATACTCGATATGTCCAAAATCGAGGCGCAAAAGCTAACGCTCATGCACGACGAATTCGATTTCGAGCAGATGCTCATGGAAGTTGCGAGCATAGTTTCTGTGAAATCCGATGAAAAATCCCAACAATTTCACATACAAATGGATATGAGCATGCCGAAATATTTCGTTGGGGATTCGCTTCGGCTCTCACAAGTGATCTTAAACCTGCTTTCGAACGCCGTTAAATTTACTCCGGCGCGCGGCAGGATAACGATTTCCGTACGGAAGATAGAGCAAAACGACGATATAACCCTTGTCGGCATCGCCGTTTCCGATACGGGCGTTGGCATCTCCGAGGCGGGCCAAAAGCATCTGTTCGATTCCTTCGAGCAGGCGGACGGCGGCATTGCGCGGCGCTTCGGCGGCACAGGCCTTGGTTTGGCGATCAGCAAGAATCTAATCGAGATGATGGGCGGCGCGATTACAGTCGAAAGCGAAGAGCATAAAGGCTCGACGTTTACATGCGAGGTGCCGCTTTCAAACTCCAACCGCGCTGAAACCGTCACGGGCGTCAGCGACCATACGGATCTGCGCAGCATGAAAGTGCTCCTCGTCGACGACTCAGAAGACGTCCGCGATTATTTTCTAATGATAATGAAGGAGTTCAATACATACGCCGCCGTCGCGGGCAGCTCGTGCGAAGGCATTTCGCTTATGGAAAAAGCCAAGGAGGAAGAGCGGCCTTTTAACGTGGCGTTTGTCGACTACCGCATGCCTCCGCCGGACGGTATCGAGATGGCGCGGCGTATTCAAAAGGACTTTCCGGAGTGCGAGGTCGTAATGATTTCGCTTTCGGATTGGGCGGAATTCGGCGATAAAGCCCGCTCCGTGGGCGTTTCGCGCTATATGCCGAAGCCTTTGTTCCCTTCGGCGATTCTAAACACGCTCCAGGAGATCGTCGGGCTTCCCTCCAAGAGGCACCAGGGCGTGCGCGTCGATTCTCAGGGCGCGTTTGAGGGGCGGAGCGTACTTTTGGTAGAGGACGTTCAGATCAACCGCGAAATCATCACGATCGAGCTAGAAGATACCAAGCTGGAGCTGTCATATGCCGAAAACGGCCAAAAGGCCGTCGGCGCGTTTTTGTCAGAACCTGAAAAATACGACCTCATCCTCATGGATATACATATGCCCATCATGGATGGCTACGAGGCGACGAAGCGTATTCGCGAGAGCGGGAAGATAGGGGCAAAGACGATACCCATCGTCGCTATGACGGCGAACGCCTTTCGAGAGGACGTTCAGAAGTGCCTCGACGCGGGCATGAGCGGGCATATCGCCAAGCCGGTGGAATACGAGAAGCTCTTTGCGATGCTGCGTAAATATTTACCTGAAGAGCGGAAGCATTTAGATAAAAAGGCGGTGGACTCATTGGACGGTAAACTTCCCCAGGACAGTAAAGAAATCGAGACATATGTCGACGTGCAAGGCGCGCTCGCGCGGATTCGGGGCAATAAGGCGGTTTTAAAAGCGCTGCTGAACAGCTTTATGAAGAATACCCAATTCCAAAAGCTAAAAGAAGAAGTCAGTGCCGGAGACTTGGACGCTGCGGCGAAATCCGCGCACGCGCTAAAGGGCGTTACGGCAAACCTATCGCTTCCCGCGGCAAACGAGATGGCGGTTCTGCTCGAATCGAAGCTCAAGGGCGGGCTCAGCGTTGCGGAGAGCGTCTCCGAAATGGAAGAAGTGATGGCGAAGACGTTTTCTTCGATCGAAACTGTGTTGGATCAGCTTTAGGCAGACGTTATTAATGAGATTTTATGTAGGGGCGAACTGTGTTCGCCCGTGGAATAGAACAAGCATCGTTTTGACGGCGGGCGAACGCAGTTCGCCCCTACAGGTCTAACCGTTTAATTAGAGTTACTGTATTATTCCGGCGTCGAAGGCGGCGACGGCGCGCGAAAGGACTGATATGTTTTGCGGGATCTGGTTTTTATTGTAGACGATATCGAAATCAATCGTATTATTCTGCGCGAGATACTTGCGGCCGACTACGATATTGCGGAAGCGGCGGATGGAGTGGAGGCGATAGACTTCCTCTACAATACTGCGCGCCTGCCGCAGGCGGTGCTGCTCGATATCATGATGCCGGGCATGAACGGGTTCGAAGTGCTGGAGCTGATAAAATCCAACGCTCACACGGCGAAGATCCCGGTGCTTTTCATAACGGCGGCCGACGCCTCCGAAAACGAGTCCAAGGGGCTCCAGGAAGGCGCGGTGGACTATATACCCAAGCCCTTCAACGCTGACGTCGTCAAGGCGCGCGTCGATAATTACATCAAGCTCATAGACTATCAGACCAACCTTGAGGCGATGGTCGAGAAAAAGGCCGCGGAGCTTTTAGAGACGCACGAGCACTTATTGGAAACGCTCGCGACGATCATAGAATACCGGAGCCTTGAAACGGGCGCGCACATACAGCGTTCTACGGAGCTGACCAAGGTCGTCGTCGGGCGGATGATGCTTATGCCAAAGTATAAGCAGGAACTAATCGACATGAACTACAACTCCATGATCAAGGCCGTTTCGCTGCACGATATCGGCAAGGTTGGCATTCCGGACAATATCTTGCTTAAGCCCGGCCGCCTTACGGAAGAAGAGTTCAAGATCATGATGACCCATTCGATGATCGGCTACAATATTATCCAGACGATTGCGGCCAAGAGCAACGACGAGGCCAGATACCTCAGCCACTGCCGCGACATCTGCCGTTCGCACCACGAGCGCTGGGACGGCAAGGGCTATCCGGACGGCCTAAAAGGCGAAGATATCCCCCTTTCGGCGCGAATAGCCTCGCTTGTGGACGTTTACGACGCGCTCGTGAACAAGCGCGTATACAAGCCCGCGATGTCCTACGAAGAGGCCGCGAAGCTGCTTGTCGACAGCTCCGGCACACAATTCGACCCGGGCGTGGTGGAGGCCATGATTGCCGTCGAGCCGGAATTCCGGGCGCTTGAAAAGGCGCTGGGGGACGAATAGGCCGCGTTGATTGACAAATATCATGTAGGGGCAAACCTTGTGTTTGCCCTTGCTTACATGAATGTCGGGCAGACACAAGGTTTGCCCCTACAGTTATGGGTCTAAAATAGTTTTCGGTCACCCCGGATATCTATGCCGAGTTCCCGCGCGAGCCCGCCTTGTTTAAACGGATTGACCTTTTGGACGGCGCCGTCGCGCCTGAAAAAAGAACCGGTAGTCTTGAACCAAAACGTGACGCCGGCGCGCTCGCATTGCTCGCGCAGCGCAAGCACCCAATCGTAATCGCATACGCGGCCTTCGCGCCCGGCTTCGCCTGATACGGTAACGTGCTCCACGCCGCTTAAATACGGCGAGAGGTCGATCGGCCCCAAAAGCGGCGAGCAGGCGATGAAGCGCCGCTTTATTGGAAAGCCAAGGAACTTTGGCAGGCGCTCATCGGCGGTGGCTTGGTTTTCCACGGTACAGCCAATATTGACGTTTTCATAGCCGTCGCCCCAGTCTTGGGGGAGCCCGGCTTCGAAGCGCTCGATACGCTTGGTCAAGATCAGGAACTCAAGATCGGGGCGGCTTTTGATCATAGCCCAAGCGTCCTTTCGCCATTCATCGGCCTCCGCGACCCAGAAATCGGAGGCGAAGCAGGTGGCGACGATCTTTCCGGACTGAATTCTATCGGTTCCTTTTTTGGTTTTGGCAATTGGCTTATCGAATTCTTCGGTTTTGGATATGGTGTTTTGCCCATAGCGCTTGGAATACGGGCCGTAAAAATAGCAGTATTTGCAGCCGTCGCTAAAAGGATAGCAGCCCGTCCACGGTTCCCAGTTCATGGTATCCTCCTTTGTGAATGCATGTAGGGGCGGATGGCAATCCGCCTGCCGATAAGATTTCGGGACGATTGCCATCGTCCCCTACAATATTCATCGTTGTTTATCCTAGATTGGTTTACATCGAATAATAACGAATGAGAGGTGCGCCATGCCAAACGAAGAACACGTGATGACCACGACAAACGACTATCTTGCCGAGATTTACCGTTCGCAAAAGAAGCAGGAACGTTTCCATTTGACGCGGCTGCTGGTTCAAATCGCCACATCGGCGGCGGTGCTGGCGCTTTTGGCCGTACTCGCTTCGCGGATCGTTCCAATGGTTACGCCGGTGATCGAGCAGATCGACGAGGTTACAATTACCGTGAACGAGCTGGCGGCTACTGTGAACGGGCTGGCGCGCAATACCAACACGCTTATAACGGAGCTCAACGCGGCCGATTTGGGAGGTACTGTCGAGCAGGCGAGGGACGCTATTTCGACCGCGTCAAGAAGCATGCAGACGGCGGTCGACGAGATCAGCAAGGTGGATTTCGCCGCGCTGAATACGTCCGTAACGGCGCTCGCGGCCGTCGTAGACGCGATTGCCGGCATTTTCGGCGGATGAGATTAGCTGTCGGAATCGCCGCCGGTCGACTGGCTTATTATATAGCGCGGCCTGTCCTTCACTTCATCGTAGATCTTCGCGATATATACCCCGATAATGCCGAGGCTGATCATCACGCCGCCGCCTATGATTAGGAGCAGCAGGATGACCGTCGGGAAGCCCTCGAGCGCCTGGCCGGAAAAAAAGCGAATCAGCGTTTGTATAAGCAGGACGACAGACGCGGCGAGAAGGGCTATACCTATGCCGGTAACCAACTGCATCGGAGCGGTTGAAAACCCGACGATATTGTTGACGGCGTATTTGGAGAGCTGGAAGAAATTCCATTTCGTTTTTCCGAATTTGCGCGCCGCCGGTTCGTACACGATTTTGGTGGAGTTGAATCCAACCCAAAAGGACAGCCCGCGAAAGAACGTGTTCCGCTCTTTAAAGCGCAAAAGCTCGTTTACGACCCGCCTGCTAAGTAGCTTGAAGTCGGATGACTTTTGCATGTCCATGCCGGATAGGCGGCTGATAACGCGATAGAAAATGCCTGAAAAAAGCTTATAGGCGGCGGAGCCGCCTCCGCTCTTTTTAACGCCCTCGACGATTTCGTAGCCCGACTCCCATAGGCGGTACATTTCGGGCAGGCTTTCGGGAGGATGCTGTAAATCGCAATCCATTACGACGCAGCAGTCTCCGCGCGCTTCCTTTAGCCCAGCCCAAATTGCGGCCTCTTTTCCAAAATTGCGGCTGAATCTATATCCGCGGACGTTATCCGCCGCTTCCGATTGCCGCCTTATCTTTTCAAATGTGGAATCGGTAGACCCGTCGTCTATAAATATCACTTCAAAATCTATTTGCCGCGCACATAGCGCTGTGCGCAGCGCGGGAACGACGTGTTCAAGCGTCTCCGCTTCGTTGTACGCCGGTATTACGATCGATAGTAGGGGCATGGACGCTTTCCTCCCTCGGTATGTGATGATCGAACATGCTAATCTTGTAGGGGCGCTTAGGACAGCTTGAAAACCAGCACGCCGTCCACCCACGCGACGCAATCGTTCGACGGGAATGCTTCAAGCGCCTGTACCGCGGGCGCGGCAAGATACGGCTTGGAGTCCCCTTTGAATAGTATACAGGACGGCCCGAGTAAAGAAAAGTATTCGTGAACAACGTTTTTATAGGATAAAACGTTTGGGGTAACGCCCGTAACATGCTCTGTCCAGCCGAATCCGCCGCGCTCGACGGGGCCGGGTTCTCCGACGAGCAATACGGGCGTATCGGCTCTATAGCCTGGCTCCGCCTGGATACGGTTTAAATATTGTGTAACGTGCGAAAGCGCCATGTGGTAGCCGGATTCTTGTCGGACGTAAGTGGCGTTTGCGCCGAAAAAGCCGTTGAGGCAGCTGGAAAGCAGCACGGCGGCGGATACAAAAAAGACGGCCGCATGAAGCTTTGGACTAGGAATAATGCTATTATCCGTTGATATTTGGGATAAAAGCATGACCAAAACCAACAAAGGCGAAAGAAACGCAAACCGGGTTAGCAACGAGTTGGTTTCGGCCCCGCCGCTAAAAAGCGTGGCGCAATTCATAGCGACGGGCAGGAGAACCAGCGAAAGAGCCAACAGCAGGCATTTTGCGCGTTGCCGATAAATCCTGCGAATAATTATCATGCGCACGCCAAGGAACACTGCGACAGCCATGCCGAGCAGTACGGCAACAAAGAGATAGATCGGGTAATAGCTATATACATTCGGGCGGAGAAAGAAAGCGTAGACGTAATAATACGTATCCTTCAGAGCAATAAAGAATTCGCCTAAGGAGCCGTAGCCTAGCGCGTCCATACCGAGATATACGGGCATGTCCATACCGCCGGCCAGAAAGCGCCATAGCCCGTAGTATACGCCTAGGCTTATTCCCAGCGCAATAAGGAACCGGAGCGCCTTTTGCCAAAGCTTTGCGGCGGGTGTACGGTTTTCTAAGATATCCCCGATGATAACGAGCAGCATGAGCGCCGCGGCCGTACCCCAATACGCCTGATAGCACGCCATCGAAACGATAATCAGTGGGATTGCGAAAACGAAACCAAGCCGGAAACGATCCGCAATATACGCCGCCAGACACGCTGCAAAAATAGCGACGCAAAACTGGCTGGCCATGTATATATAACAATTGATGCTCGTAATTGTCGGCCACGTCACAATACAGGCGCTGGTCAAAACGATATAAACGGGCTTTTGAATCCGGAGCGTCTTGCAAACGCAAACGGACGACAGTCCCAGAAGTATGAGCGATATGAACCCTATCAGAAGAGGGAGCTGCAAGGAGCCGTGTAGGGCTTGCTTCACGGCGGTTCCGAAAAAGCGGCCCGTTAGAGTGTCCCAAGCCGGATCGTAATTATGGAGGAATGCGGCGTCGTGCGCCAAATAGAGGTTTGTGTAAACATATAAATGAGCCGCGAGCCCTACGATAAAGACCGAAACGAACGCTATGCCGGATGTCGATTTAAACCATCGCTTAACGGCGCTCCAACAGGACGCCTCTATGGAAACCAAAAGATTGCCGTTTGTCTCGGACATTTATCCCCCAAATTAACGGGCCGCAGAGGAATGCGGCCCCCGATTCCCACGGACGCGCAATGCGCGCCTCTACAGTATTGGGCCGGTATATCGGCGTTTGCCTAACCCAGCTTATCCGGCTCCGGAACTTCTGCGTCCGAGTCGATCGTAACGGATTGCATAGCTGGCATATTTTCGGGCGCGACAGCGCCGTTTGGCCCAGAATTGGGCGTTTCCGCGATTTTATCGACCGCGTCCATGCCCTCGACCACCTTGCCGAAAGCCGCGTACGCTCCGTCGAGCATTTCGGAATCGCCGTGCACGATGAAGAACTGGGAGCCCGCCGAGTCGAAGTCGTTACTTCTGGCCATGGATAATACGCCGCGCGCGTGGCTTAGCGGGTTATTAACGCCGTTTTGCGCGAATTCGCCCTTTATGGAGTAGTCCGGCCCGCCGCCGCCCGTGCCGGTCGGGTCGCCGCCCTGGATCATGA
>DBDD01000117.1:0-1499 GCA_002293365.1 Christensenella sp. UBA941
GATTGCCAAGGGGCGAAGCCCCTTGGCAATCATTTTGTACACGTTAAGCCGTTTTCATGGGAGACTCCCTCTTCTTCCTCCTGACGACCAACACGGCAGCGCAAACCGCCGCGATGGCGAACAATATCGCGCCGAAAACGATAAGAATCCGCACGACGATATCGAAGAAGAATTGCTCCGGTACCATCTGGATTAAAACGCTCGTCTCGGGGGAGAGCTGCCAAAGGTCGTTCGTAAAGAAGATATAGTGGAAGTTCGTCCAAAAGCCCGCGAAGTCCAGCGCGACCCACGCGCCTATGCCGCAAACGAGCAAGAGCATGATCGCCGTGCCGCCTAAGTAGGCCTTGCTGAGGACAACAGGCGCTTCCCGCCGCATCATGGCGATTATAAGAATTATGCCTATCGCGACCGCGCCGAGCATGATCCAGCGATACAGCGCCCAGTCGAGGTATAAATCGCGCACGTCGACCATGTGTTCCCTGTCGCGCTTGGCGAAGACCTCCACATGATGGCCCATTATCTCGGCTTCGATACGAAGGTCGTCCTCTTCGCCCTTCATGTAGCCGAGTAGCTTGTCCGTGACGCGCATAAGCTCGTCTTCCTCGATGCCGATGGCCTGCGGACGCTGGAGCTTTTGGTATTCCGATTGGTAAAAGCCGCGGTCGAACGCGCAGAATTCAAGGCTCGTGAAAAACAGCGCCACGATAAAAACCATCGTAAGTATTATCCCGAGAAAAAGCGCGAATGTACGTTTCATGGCCACTTAACGACCGGCTTGCGCGCGGCCTGGGTTTGATCCGGCCTGCCCACCGGCGTCGAGATCGGCGCGGCGTGCAGCGCGTCCGGGTTTTCTTTCGCGGCTTCGGCGATATCCAGCATAGCCTGGATAAACGCGTCGAGCGTGGCTTTTGACTCCGTCTCCGTCGGCTCGAGCATCAGCGCCTCGTGTACGATCAGAGGGAAATACACCGTCGGCGGGTGGAAACCCCGGTCGATGAGAGCCTTGGCAATATCGCTGGCGGTTATGCCGTTTGGAAGCGCGCCCTCGAGCACGAACTCGTGCATGCAAGGGCCGGGATAAGGGGCATTATACGCGTCTTTCAACTTCGCCATCATGTAGTTCGCGTTCAGCACAGCGCCGACAGCCGCTTCGCGTATGCCTTCCGCTCCGAGCGAGAGGATATAGGCGTACGCCTTGGCGAAGACACCGAAGTTGCCGTAAAACGCCTTGATTTTGCCTATGGAATCCGCTTCGTTTTTAAAGGCGTAGCTTTCGCCAGTTTTAACTATGCGCGGATTCGGCAGGAACGGCTCCAGCGCCTTCTTCACACCCACGGGCCCGGAGCCGGGGCCGCCGCCGCCGTGAGGCGTGGAGAACGTCTTGTGCAGGTTTAGATGTACGACGTCGAAGCCCATATCGCCCGGGCGCGCCACGCCCATAACGGCGTTCAGGTTCGCTCCGTCGTAGTATAAAAGCCCGCCGCAGCCGTGTATGACCT
>DBDD01000117.1:1625-9173 GCA_002293365.1 Christensenella sp. UBA941
GAGGCCGGGTTTGTGCCGTGCGCCGCGTCCGGGACGAGGATCGTCGTACGGTTTTCGCCGCGCGAAGCATGGTACGCCTTTATCAGCATCAGCCCGCACAGCTCCCCGTGCGCGCCCGCCGCACCCTGAAGCGTAACGGCGTCCATGCCCGTGATCTCCGCGAGCTGTTCGCCTAATTCATACATCAGCTTCAGCGCGCCTTGCGCGTCGGATTCGTCCGAAAGAGGATGCGCGCCCGCGAACATCGCCGACAGCGCCTCGTTCATACGCGGATTGTATTTCATCGTACAGGAGCCGAGCGGGTAGAAGCCGTTGTCCACGCCGAAATTGCGCCGCGCCAGCGCCGAATAGTGCCGCGTAACGTCTAATTCCGAGAGCTCCGGGAGCTTTGGCGCGCTAGCCGCCGCCGCGCTTTCCGGTAGGGCGTACGAGGGAACGTCCAGCTTCGGCAGATCCGCGCCGCGCATGCCCGGAACGCTTTTTTCGATTAATAACGGATATGAGCTTCTCATGCGCGCGCCTCCAAAACCTCGGCCAAGCGGTCGATTTCGTCTTTAGTATTCATCTCCGTTGCGCAGTAGAGTATACCGCGCATGCCGGGAACGCTCCGCGAAAGCACGTGCCCGCCCATTATGCCGGCCTTGCGCACGCGGGAGTTGATCGCTTCTTCGTCCTCGTCCGAAAGCAGGACGAACTCGTTGAAGAACTCGGCGGAATACGCCGCCTTGAAGCCCTTTATGGCCGTGAGGCGCTCGTATAAATAATGCGCCTTGCTTACGCATTGATTCGCGGCGTCCGCGAGGCCTTGCGGCCCCATCAGCGCGAGATATGCGCTTGCCGCCAATGCGCACAGCGCCTGATTGGAGCAGATATTGGAGGACGCCTTTTCGCGCCGGATATGCTGTTCGCGCGCCTGTAAAGTCAAAACGAACGCGCGCGTACCCGTATCGTCCACGGTTTCGCCGACGATGCGCCCCGGCAGGTTCCGGATATGCTTCGCCTTTACGGCCATGAAGCCGACGTACGGCCCGCCGAAGGATAGCGGGAGCCCCAAGGGCTGGCCGTCGCCCACGGCTATGTCCGTGCCGATATCCCCAGGCCGTTTCAATAAGCCCAACGATATCGGGTTTTGCGATACGCATAGCAAAGCGCCCGCCTCGTGAACGATATTTGCCGCCGCTTCGATATCTTCAATGCAGCCGAAGTAGTTGGGCTGTTGAATAAATACGCCCGCCGCGCCGGTCAAAGCCTTTTTAAGCTCGTCCAAATCCGTCGCGCCGTTTTGTACGGGGATATTGACCAGCTCCAGCCCCAGCGAATTCGCGTACGTCCGCATGACTGATAGGGTGTCCGGGTGCATCGCCGCCGAGACGAGCAGCTTCTTAGAGCGCTTCGCGTCGCGCGCGATAAGCATGGCTTCCGCCGCCGCCGTGGCCCCGTCGTATACCGACGCGTTCGACGCGTCCATGCCGGTCAATTCGCATATCATAGACTGGTATTCAAAGATCGCCTGGAGCATGCCTTGGCTCATCTCCGGCTGGTAGGGAGTATACGCCGTCAAAAACTCGCTCTTTTGCATGATAAACGGCACGCTCGCCGGGATGAAATGCCTGTACGCTCCCGCGCCTCGGAAGCAAGGCATATTCGGCGCGTTTTGAGCAGCCAGCGCCTCGAAAAGGCGCGTGACCTCCAGCTCGGACTTGCCTTCGGGCAAATCGAGCGGGCGTTTCAACTTTACCGCCTCTGGCACAGTTGAAAACAGCCAGTCTTCGCCGTGCCCGATGGCCTCTAGCATATCTGCGCGATCCTGCGCTGTATGCGGAACGAACGATCTCATTCGCCCGCCTCCAAAAACGCTTCGTATTCCGCGGCGCTAAGTAACTCGCCCAGCTCGCCCGAAGCCATGTCCAGCGCGAAGATAAACGTGCCGTACGCGTCCTCGTTCAGCTTTTCGGGCGCGGCTTCGAGTTCGTCGTTTATTTCAACGACGCTGCCGCCCGCCTGCGTGTAGATATTCGAGACGGCCTTGACCGACTCGACGACGGCGGCGCTGTCGCCTATGGCGAATGTATCGCCGATCGCGGGCAATTCGACGAAGACGATATCGCCCAATTCGTGCTGCGCGTGGTCGGTTATGCCGATTATGGCCTTGTTGCCGTCGATTTTGAGCCATTCGTGCTCTTTAGTATATTTGCGGTCGTTGGGTATCATGGTTTGCCTCCTTATATATGCTGTTTAATTATGTATTTCTTCATAAACTACCATTACGGTATACTCAAAAAGCGTAGCTCCATACTGAAGCTCAAGCACCTTGACGCCGCTGCTCTTGATAAAATCGTTGACTCTATCCTCTAGCTTTCTGCCGGACGTGGCTGTGAGTACTTTTATTTTCATTTAACATCTATTCCTTAATCTTTGCAGGAGCGGCGTTTGGCCGTCCGTGACTAATAAAATATTCTAATCCTGTAGGGGCGAACTGTGTTCGCCCGTGACCCCAAATGAGGCATTGATGAATGTCGCGGGCGAACACAGTTCGCCCCTACATCTAGTTCGTAATTCAATACTTATTTATTTCTCTTATAAAACGGCATCTTCACAACATCCGCCTTCACCGGCTTATCGCGTATGATAACCGAAACCGTTTCGCCGATAGCCGGAGCGGGATTCGTAATAAGCGCCATTGCCAGGTTTTCGCCCGTAGTAGGCGCGAACATGCCGCTGGTAACGTATCCGATATCCTCGCCCGCGGCGTTTTGCACACGGTAGCCCTCGCGCGCTATGCCGCGTTCGAGCATCTTCAGCCCGACTCGTGAGCGCTTTGCCTCGCTTTCGAGCGCCGCCTTGCCGATAAATTCATCCTTTTGCGGCTTCACGAAAACATTAAGCCCCGCCTCCAATGGCGTTATGCTGTCCGATAGCTCGTGGCCGTAAAGCGGCATGGAGCATTCGAACCTAAGCGTATCCCGCGCGCCCAGCCCGCACGGCAAAATGTCTTCCCCGCCGGCGTCTTTCAGCGCTATGTAGAGCGCCTCGGCTTGGTTGGCGGCGCAGTATAGCTCCACGCCGTCCTCGCCCGTATAGCCCGTGCGCGATATGATGCAAGGGATACCGGCGACATTATCGTGTATAAACGTATAGTATTTCTCGGGGGCGCTTTGGCATACCTTCGAAAGAATGCCCATCGCCAGAGGGCCTTGCAGCGCGATCTGCGCGTACGTCGCGGAGACGTTTTCCAGAGAAACGCCCTGAAATTCCTTTGCGAGAAGCGAAAGATGCTCGAAGTCCGCGTCCGCGCGGGAGGCGTTTACGACNNCAATAGACCAGAAGGTCGTCCACCGTGCCGCCGTGCTCGTAGCACATCGGCGAATAACGGATTTTCCCGGGCGCGAGCGACTGGAAGTCGTTCGTAAGCGCGCACTGCAAAAAAACGAGCGCGTTAGCCCCGGAAAGCTCGAATTCGCCCATATGGGATACGTCGAATAACCCCGCGCGCGTGCGCACGGCGTTGTGCTCCTCCTTTATGCCGCTGTATTGTACAGGCAGCATCCACCCGCCGAATTCGACCATTCTTCCGCCTAAACGAAGATGTAAATCGTAGAGCGGCGTACGCTTCACATTATCCATACAAAGACCTCCTATCGAGAAAAAACAGGATACTTTAGTACCCTGTTTTTTTAAATATTAACACATGTCTCAATTTCTATAAAGCATTATTTTATGCGCGGTTGGTTAAAGTACCGCGTTCGGCGGGCGCGTCGGGCTGGGCATCGGAAGCTCCTTTACCCGGCGTGCGAAGCTGACCCAGCGGTTTGTCTTTACGCTTTGTACGCAGGTGGCTAGCGTGAGGATTTGGTCGTCCTTAGAGGGCGTATAGCCATCTTTTGTGAACGTCGCGCCGGCGAGGATTTCGTCGATAAAGCCGGTAAACTCCGCGTCGTTTTTGAACTGAGTCTTGTCGAACCTGAATTTTGAGATATTGTATTGGCCGACGGCGATCAGCTCGTATTCCCACTTTTTGCCGAACAGTTCGACCTCGAAGGTTCCGTTCGTGTTGAAGAACTGCCTGTCCTCGAATTTGTGCATATCGGCGAACATCTTGCCGCTCTTCATGTTATGGCCGTAGATGATGAGGTTTCTGCGGCGCGAGGCGTCGAGGTTGCGGAAGTCGAGGAAAATCGCGCCGTTGACGTCCTTCTTGCCGTTCTCGTCGCGCGTCATGTAATATTCGTTGTTTACCGCGACGACGACGTTGTAGTCGATGCGCGTATTCGGGATTTTGATTGTGCCGGTTTTGCCAAGGCCAACGGCGGGCGTAACTCTAGGCGTCCTCGTCGCTCTGGAGGCGGTATCGGGAACGCCAATTTTGTTTACCGGCGCAAAGCCGCTGAACATGCTTGCCGCGATTATTATCGCCAGCAGCGCGGCGCCGAGCTTTATTTTTTTCTGCATGAATGATCCCCCTTAGAGTTTTTTCAGCTTTTGTAAATAATAGCATACATACCAGCCTTTGAAAAGGCGCGAACTGTGAATAATATAAAAACAAACTGTTACGCTGGCTGTAAAATGTCGTAACATGTAGGGCTATTTTATTGTAAACATGTAGGGACGCCATATATGGCGTCCGTGAAAATCACGGACACGATATATCGTGTCCCTACATCGGGTTCGATCTATTTGGCAGGCTTCAGCACGAACCCTTGCGGCGTATCTTCGAGCATATAGCCCTTCTCCGCGATTTCGCCCCTTAGCGCGTCCGCCCTCTTAAAATCACGGCTTTTGCGCGCCGCCGCCCTCTCTTCCGCTAGGCGTACGATCTCCGCCGGGATGGATTGCTCCTCTTTGTCGAGCAGCCCCAATACGCCCGAAAGCTCTGTCAAAAGGCTAAGAGCCGCTTTTGCCGCAGCCTTTGATCCGCTCGGCAGCAGGTACGCGTTGCCCGCTCGCACGAGCTCGAACAGCGCGCCTATTGCGTCCGCCGTGTTTAAGTCGTCGTCCATCGCTTCGATGAAGCGCTTTTTATGCCCTTCGAGCGCGCCTGCAAATTCGGCATCGCCATCTTGCGCTTCCGTGCCCGCCTCCGCGACGTTTGCCCATGCAAATTTGGCTGTATACAGCCGCTCAAGCGCGGACTGCGTCTGCTGCATGAGCTCTGCTGAAAAGTTAATAGGGTTGCGGTAGTGCGCCGAAAGCAAGAAAAGCCGGACGACCTCGAGGTCGTATTGCTCGGATATATCCCTTACGGTGAAAAAGTTATTCAGGCTCTTGGACATCTTTTGGTTATCTACATTTATATAGCCGTTGTGCATCCAATAGCGCGCGAAGGGCGCGCCCGTCGCGCATTCGGACTGCGCTATCTCGTTTTCGTGATGCGGGAAGATAAGATCTGCGCCGCCGCCGTGGATATCGAAGGTAGGGCCTAAGTATTTCATGCTCATCGCGGAGCATTCGATATGCCAGCCGGGCCGCCCAAGACCCCACGGGCTTTCCCACGACGGCTCACCGGGCTTTGCGGCCTTCCAAAGCGCGAAGTCCATCGCGTCCCGCTTGGATTCGCCGGGATCGATACGCGCGCCGGCTTCGAGATTTTCGAGCGGCTGGCCGGAGAGCTTGCCGTATTCCGGAAACTTTTTCGCGCTAAAGTAGACGTCGCCGTCCGCTTCGTAAGCGAAGCCCTTGTCCTCCAGCGCTTTGACCAGCGCGATGATTTCGGGGATATGCTCCGTCGCCTTGGGGTTAAACGTCGCGCGGCCGATTTTCAGGGCGTCTGCGTCCTTATAGTATTCGGCGATAAAACGCTCCGCGAGCTGCTGAACAGTTATGCCCTCCTGATTGGCTTTATTGATCATCTTGTCGTCGATATCGGTAAAATTTTGTACGAATGTGACCTTATTGCCGCAGTACTCCAAGTATTTGCGCAGCGTATCGAACACGACGAACGGGCGCGCGTTACCGATATGGAAGTAGTTGTATACTGTCGGGCCGCATGCGTAGATCGACGCTTCGCCTTCCTTTAAAGGTATGAATTCTTCCTTGCGCCTCGTGAGCGTGTTGTAGATTTTCATGCGTTCCCTCTTTTCATAGTCATTGCGGCCTTCCGCCTTATCCAATCTTTTGAAAGTATATCCCCGAATGCGGCGCTAGTCAACCGGAAAAGGCTCTCCTTGCATACATTCGGAAAAATAAGGGAATTATATAAGCGTTGCTTCGCCGAACCTATTCTAGGTTTGGCCGGGAGAGCAACATTACAAGCAGCGAGGAGGTTTCCCGATTGGGAACGAATAATAAACGCGGCAAATTCATCCGAGTGCTGACGCTTACGGTGTCCGCCGCGATGTTGGTTACGGCCGGTTTACTCGCCGGGGCGGCGCTTTCGCGCGAGCGCGCGAGAGAGCAGGAGTACTTGCAGATGCAGACCGCCGCCGAAGTTGCGCCGGATGTAATAGCGCTCCCCTCGCCAGAGCCGCAAGCGATAGAACCAACGCCGGAAGCAAACCCGGCTTCCGCGGCGGAGCTGATTATCGCTCCGACGTGTCAGATGATATGGACTACGAACTTTACGCTTTGTGGGCATAGCCGCGAGGAGATGCGCCAGGATCGCGCGCTCATAGGGCTGACGGAGCCGGAGGTGCGCGCCGCGACGCAAGGCTGGGCGATTGAAACGTTTTCGCGCGTCGGCTTGCACTTTTCGCGCGATGTGGAGGCGTACTGCCCCGATCACGTGGTACTCAAAAGCGTGCCGGAGGGCCTCGGCGTATTCAGAACCGAACCCACGACGTTCGAATTACAACAAATCATGCAGTTCAAGCTCGATACTACGTTCCTGAACGAGGAGACGCGGCTTCAGCTAGAGCTGGGTATGCCGTTTGGCGATCTTGCCGAGATTGAAGGGTATGTGGAGAGCTTGGAGAGCTAGAGATTTTTCAAGGAACTATTGATCTTAGGAAAGGCTCTCCAAGCGCTCCTGGAATTGGGCGCAAAGTATAGTGAATACACCGCCTGCGCATCCGGCGGTGTATTCACGTCTTTAGGAATTCTGAAAAGGCTTTGCCTTTTCAGAATTCCTATTTTGCTTTATAAGAATCCTTGTTTTGCTTTAATAAAAACAAACTGTAAATAAGCGCCGTAACGCGTATTTAAATTCATGCAAGCGTGATAATCTTTACCCGTAAAAGCAATTTTGAGTGCAGATAAAATATGGGAGGGATTCGTTTGATTAAAATGCTGGATACGCGATCGAAGCGCCTTTTCGCGTTAATGCTCGCGCTGTGCCTGATTCTGGCGCTTATGCCTTCGGGCGCGTTTGCGGCGGAGACTATTTCGAGCGCGAAGGTTCAAGACATCATCGGCGCAAACGGTGAGCCGACGGGTCAATTCGCCTCGACCGGCCAGGCCGCCAAGGAAGGGGAGCTGACAGCCTTTGCGAGCTATTCGGAGCTGTTTGAGGAGCTTGATGAGCTGGGCTACTTTATTAGCGGCCCCGCGCCATCGTTCGCGCCGGGCGACATGACGGTGGTCATCCCGCAGACGGACGGCGTCGCCGAAATGGCC
>DBDD01000336.1:0-2338 GCA_002293365.1 Christensenella sp. UBA941
TCGTTACATTAGCTTGCTGAAGGGGTACGGACATCGTCATGAAAAAAGTCATAATCTTATTGCTTGCTGTGACAATATTGCTAACCGCTTGCGGTCGCGGCGAAACCAACGTAGCAGCGCCACCGGAAAATACGCAGACAGCACCAGAGCTAGAACCAGCCGCGCCGCCGCAAGCGTTCCCTGAACCAGCCGCGCCGCCCGCCGAGCCGGAGCCAACGCCGAAACAACCCTCATCCGAGGAGCTTGCGGTTATCGAAAAGTATTCAAGCTTTGACGGCTTTACACAGGACGGAACTTTTTTCTCCGAGAAAGAGCTCCGAACATTGTTTGAATTGGACGAATATTCGGCGTGGGAAGTGCTGGAGGCGGGCTTTTCTTATCCCAAAGAGGATGAAGCGCGATACGAAAGCCCATATATAAAGGCGCTTTCGGACGCGTCTTTCGCCTTGATCGATAGTGGAGCGCTTTCTGAGCAGGATGAAAGCGAGCTTGCGATGCTGATCGCCGAAACGATGGCGGATTATCTACGCGCCGAGCTCCTGAGCAAGAGTTGGTACGAGTATAATGAGGCGGAAGAGCTTATCGAGGAACACGCGTTGTTCGACTGCGGCTACGATTTCGAAGCCAAGGGCGCGAAGGAACAGACGGCGCCCGCGAAGTTCTTTGGGCTCCGCTTGCCGGAAGAAGACGCGAACGCTTGCGAATATTTTATTAAAACGATGCTCGCCGCGTTTGAAGAGAAGGACGACGGCGCGGCGGCAGTGTTCCATGATTCCCTAGGCTTGTACATGATCGAGCAAGGGCTGATCGGCCTTATGATGGCGGCGCAGTACGACGAGGAGAACCACCACGGCTATTATTTCGGCGAGATATTCGTGCGCGCGCAGTATGAGCGCGCGAAGAAAAGCGCGGAAGCAACGTATTGGCAAGACGTGATAAACGCGCTGCTCAGCTCGACTACGGGCGGCGTTTCAAACTACGCGCGGTTCCTTTATCTACGGCAAAGCCCGCTGCTATGGGAGCTTTATGAAAGCACGGACAACCTCGGCAACTCTGAAAATATAGAGCAATACTTCAACGCCATGATCGACATAGGCGCAATGGAAAACGACGAGCTTATGCGTTCTGCTGCGGAGCATATGCGCTCAATTACCGGAAAATCCGCCTCCGTGCCTATGAGCTATTCCACGAGCGTAAAAAAGCAGCTTGACGCGGTTTTAGCCGAGCCGCCGGGACCATATGCGTTGGAGCCGCTTCCAAATGGCTATATCGTAATTACTTCGCCTGTAAAAGACCCCGCCACCGGGAAAAACGTTGCTAAGGGCGGCGCTGCTCGCGATAAGCCGGTGGGCGAAGCTAATCTGCACTTAGCCTTCTACCCGGATGACAAGATGGTGGAGGTATTTGACCCGCGTATGGCAGCCTACAGTGTTCATATCCGCCTGGAATACAAAAAATTACCGAATAAATTCATCAGTAACGGCGTTATGAAGACACAGTATAGCTCGACAACCTATATAAAGATTACCGACCTAAAAAGCGGTATTTCCAGCGAGGAAATCGACGGCGGCGTGAAACACCCATTCTACGTCGGAGAAAGTGTATCTAGGGATATGCTCAACAGAGCAAAGCGATTTTACGCCTCAAACAGCAGGTTTTCGCTGACGGATCATAGAGAGCTGGCGAGTTTCGTAGCGGGTTCATATTGAAATAACGGTTAAACATTGGAGGCGACGCATGGGATTATTCAAACCGGCATGGATGGACGAACGGCTTGCTTACCAAAGCGCGATCAACAAAATGAAGCGCGCCGTCGATAAAGTCCAAAGCCAAGCGGCGCTTGCGGATATCGTACTGAAAGCGCCGCACTATAACGCATACATGTACGCCCTCGGAAAGATCACCGACCAGACTGTTCTGGCGGAACTGCTGCGGAATTTAGCGTCGCAGACTAAAAAGTTCCGCGCGCATGAACAGATCGTAAAAGCACTGACCGATCAACAGGCGCTGCTTGAAGCGGCGCAAAACTGCCCGGTCGATTATGTGCGCATTATCGCCGCCGACAGGCTCGAAGATCGCGCCCTCGCGCAAAGCGTTTACTATGACGTCGCGAACACAAGCTCTCTCGACAACGAGCGAGTAGACGCCTACGAAAAGCTGGAGGATTTGGCGCTCAGGCAATCGCTTGAAGAGAACGCGGCGTTTCAAGAGGCCAAAACGCGCTGGGAGCAAGAGCTTCAGCGTGCCAGAGACAGAAACAGGCGCGAGTCCGAGGAGCGGGCGCGGGCGCAAAAGCGGCGCGAAGAAGGCCGCTGCCCGCACTGCGGCGTTTACTTGC
>DBDD01000336.1:2387-8017 GCA_002293365.1 Christensenella sp. UBA941
GCTCGAAGCCATGCGCCTAGATCATCGTTTTAGCGGCGGCGTACAAATCGTAGAGGTATTCGCCCAAGTAGGAAGAATGAATCCTCGACCGCATAAAATGAACAATCATAAAACATATATTTCATTTCGTTTACAGNNCGATATACATCTGCAGGTGAGTACAATGAGAAGACATACATACAAATTATCATATAGGACGATCAAAGAAAATGAAACCGTAACGCTATACTGGATAACTTCGCCTGTAACCGACATTGCCAGCGGCGCTAAAACGATGACCGTTTTCTTTAAGGCAGGAAAAGAGATTATTCCTGTTGAGATGCCTTGGGGAAGTTTGCCGCTTATGAAAATCGGATGCGACTATAGAGACGGCCGTATGATATCGAAAGGAGCATGGCCAGCACAGGGCGAATTGGTTATCAAAAACAATAGAAATGCGAGAATCGCCAAAGCCTACGACTGTATTCCGGCGAACTTGTATTCATTGCTCGACGCATCTCCAAAAGCAGGCTTCGAAAAATGCTATTGCTTTCAGAATAACGGCGTAACATACGTAATTCCATGCATTGAACTGGTGAGAGCTCTCTACGGCGACAAACGATTTTTTGTTGATCGGATTCTTACTTCGGATGGATTGGAAGGATTAACACATAGAAGAAACGGTCGAAGATAATCACCTCCACATAGAGTTTTCCGAAGCATATCCAAAAGCAGAAGCCAAAGACAGCTTTGTTCAAGAGTATGCCTGGCTTAAATTTGAGCCTGGGATTCTTAATGCTTGGAACGCAGTGTATAATGAATTCGTGTCCACCAAGCGGATAATCGCGGACATACCGTTTGATAATGCCGAAATACTGTCTTATCGTGGCATAAGAAGCGGAAACATTATTTTGATTCTTCATGCGGAGTTCAATAATCTTTCATTTCCATTCGACTCCATAACCTATTCACATCCTGATATTATGGCTGTTGATAGAGAAGCCGGAGCGGGTAAGACTCGGTCGGTTGGAACTGAACATCCTGATGAGATTACGTTGCCAGATGGCTCCGACACCGCTAAGCAAGGCGGCACAATCTTTATTTCTGAAGAACCCTCCAAGAATTTTCGCTTTCCTCCGAACAAGATTGAAAAAATTGTATCCTCCGTTACAAAAAGAAAAGCTTCCTCCAACGTCTATGTAAAGAAAGAAGCGTTAGAGTACACAATGCAGGGTAAAACCGGAACAGGGCGAAGGATATCCGTCGATTTGCTTCCGGAGGATACGATTGAACCTGTCGACCGCGACGAGGACTTTGTAGAATTCTGCAACGCAATTGGACGTATACCATATATTTCAAAAGTAGCGAGCTTGGATATAGAATACGGATTCTTCAGTGGAAATACGAGCTTTGCTACTATGCATGGAAGAGGCCAACGGAAATATGCCTTGGCCGCAATTATCTTTTCCTCCGGCGATTCCCTATCCATAGTTGAAGCCTGCAATACGGATGGGTGGTCGCTTTCCACTATGAGAATCCGAAGTTCGGGTGATACTCAGGCGTTTGCCATGCAAATGATTGATAAGCTGAATACTTCGGAAGGACACTGGGACAAAGATTGGTATAGCCACCTTGCTGGCGCAACCTATCTTCCACTAAAGCATTATAACCATCGCAGTGCGGATCGCTGGGCGGAGCTCTTAGTCGGGCAATAACGAATCCTTCCAAAGTGACAGTAGCTTGCTTTTAAGATCAATGTCGCCATTGCGTTATGCCCTGCTTTCAAAAGAGTCTCTATTTCACTCATTTCAAGTAATGTATCCGCCGCATTAAGCCGCTCCTGTAGTTGATCCGTCGATATGGCGGGGCCGTCAGGATGAAAGTATTGCTCCCACAGTATCGGATAAATCTGTTGGCCGGCGTCCCAGGGCAAATCCCTTATTTCGTCCATAGCCGCTTGAATGCCCAAGCAAAGGAGCGCGCCCGATTTGTCAAATAGTGCTCTGTCGCCATCTGAAAAATCAGGCCGACTATTCACACACTCCGCTACTATTTGGAGGATGAGCCTGCTGGTTTTTACATCGAGATGGGACGACTGATTTTGCCTGTACCGATGATAATTATCCAATAAGTAGATTGTTCTTTGGATATTTGCAGCCTGTAGGTTGCTAAAAAAGACCTCTTGCTCTTGACGCATTATCTTTCCGCCCTTGATATCGGATTGCGCATATTGATCGTAATTACCGGTGTCCCTCGAATAAATGATGTCCTATTTTCCGTTTCCAAAACATCCCATTAACAATATCTTGATATGTTGCGTAAAGCGCGTTAAACTAATGGAAAGGAAGTGTTCATCATGGAAAGCAACTCAACGCTTAATATTTATGTCGACCCAGAGGTTTTAGAGTCGGCGGAAGCGATATTGTCCGAATTAGGCATCCCGATAGCGACGGCTATTGCAATCTTTTTGAGACAGGTTGTTTTTTTGAGAGAGCTTCCTTTCCCTGTCGTGTTGCCGCCGTTGGAGCGCGAATTATTAATCGACACGCAGCTAAGAGCCAAATATGATAGGGCATTGAATGATATTGATGAGGGAAACACGCATTCGGCCAAAGAGGCGTTGACTCAATTGAGAAGCGAGTTATTTAGCGAGTAAAATCTATTAAAATTATCTTTTACGCTGCTACCGTCGTTATCAGGAATATTCTGTCATATTTAGCAGAGAAGGGCACAGCACCCAGATAATAAATCCATATGCATATCAAAGATGACATCTTGTCGAGTGGTTTCGTAGCCGTCAGAATAATATTCCATAATTTGATTATATTGCAATCTTATACTATATTCAGTGTATAGAACAATAGAAAATAACACAAACTCTTCTTATGGATAATCTTGCTCATAAAAGAGGTGGGGGTTATGGCAAGAAATCGTACTCGACTCACGGAGAAAAAGATCGAGCAGCTCATCAGGGAAGGCCGCGGACAAGGCGAAGGCGCCGGCTATATTCCCTGGATCAAGGTCGGAGAATTTAGCTCTAAAGGGCGGGACCATCGTCTGCTAGGAATAAAGACAGGACGGATGCATCATTTTTTCTCCGACTTGGAAGCGAAGTATTATTATCAGCTTGAATGGGCCGACGATGTTACGGATATCCGGGAGCAGTTCCCGCTATTTCCTGTGTCTGATACCGAAAGAATAGCGGCGGAACTAAAGGTGATACATCCGAAAGCTGTTGCCTCCGGAATCAATAACGTCATGACCACCGATTTTCTTTTAACGATACAGAAGGAAAACGCGGTAACACTGGAGGCGCGCAGCATTAAATATAAAAGCGATTTAAAAAACGACAGAACACGAGACAAGCAGAAAATCGAGAGAGAATACTGGGCCGAGCGCGGAGTGGTGTGGAAGTTAGCTACTGAGGATAGCATCTCCACAACGAAGGTCGATAACATAAAAAAGCTTTTGAACTATTATTCGCCGCCCTTAACAAACGTTTTGAACTCAAATCAGCTTGAGGCGCTTGCTAAGGATTGGATAGCTGTATTAGCTGTTGCCACTTTTCCGAATGAGGACTTGGCGTTTGTTATTTCTCTTATACGAAAGGATGCGAAAAGTTCGGAGTGACCATCAATGAGGAAGACTGGCCGTGCTCCGGCTTGCTTTAACGAATTGACGGAAAAGAAGGCGAAGGCCGAAAAGGCCCTAGCAGACTTAAAAAAGAGCTTTGAATCCGCGTCGAATACGCAAATCGCCAGCGAAAACAAGCTTGCATCCGCGCGCACGCTCGTCGCAGAGCGTGAAAACCGCTTGAAGGCGCATGAAGCGTTAATCGGCACGGCCAATGATTCTTACTTAGAAGCTCTTGCAGAAAACGGGTTTGCCGACGCCGAAGCCTACTCTGCCGCGCTTATTAGCGAGAATGAGCTGGCCGCTATGGTAAAAGTAATAGCCGATTATGAGGATAACGGCAATATGCTCTGCCGCGATATTGAGAGGCTGCAAGCGGAAACAAAGGATAAGCAAGAGCCCGACTTGTCAAAGCTAAACGCCGAAGCCGCAATAATTAGGGGCAACACCGATATTGCCCGCGCCGGGCGCGAAGCGACGAAAGCGAGACGCGATAATGCCGCTAGGATGCTGTGGGAGCTGAAAAAATCCGCTGTAGCTCTTATCAAAATCGAAAAGGAATATGTTGCGCTAAAAGGTCTGTCCGATACGGCAAACGGAAAGCTCGACTTCGAGACTTACGCGCAGACGGCGTACTTTGAGCGTGTGCTCCGCGCCGCCAACCTTCGGCTAAAGGTCATGAGCCAGAACAGATATACGCTCCTGCGCCGCGACCAAGGCGACGATGGCCGTAAGCGCACCGGGCTTGAAATCGAGGTCTATGACAGCAATACAGGCCGCAGCCGCAGCGCGAACAGCCTGTCCGGCGGCGAATCATTTATGGCGTCGCTTTCGCTCGCGCTCGGCCTGTCCGATGTTGTGCAGCAAACCGCTGGCGGGATACACCTCGACGCGATGTTCATTGACGAGGGCTTCGGCTCGCTCGACGCCGAGGTTTTGGAGCTTTCCGTGCGAACGCTCTCGGATATGGCTGGCGGAAATCGGATTGTAGGTATTATTTCGCACGTCGCCGAGCTGCGCGAGCGCATCGACAAGCAGGTACGGGTGGATAAAACCACAAGAGGGAGCAGGATTAGTCTAGTTTTGTGATTCTCTAAACATAGTGATGTAAAGAAATAACATTATGCAGAGAGAAATATGAGAGGCGTGAACAGTTGAAATATAGCAACATCCAACCGGGAGTATTCATCGTCAGACCCAATCGCTTCATCGCCCAGGAGGAAATAGAAGGCTGGATCGAAGTCTGCCATGTGAATAATACTGGGCGACCGACGGTGAAGCGCTCGCCGTCGCGTCCGCTTCCGGCGTGCTAATTGCGGCGCTGGACTGCGCCGTCGGGCCGGATAGCTTGGAAATACAGGAATCCATTCCTTGTATAATTTAGCAAAATGGTATAATATAACAGCGTGTTGCCGAAAGACATAAAACTTTTGCATCTAGGGGGTAACTATGAGTAGAGCTGTGCCAAAAATAATTTGGATGAAGACATCTCTCGCGATTCTGTTGTGTCTCCTATTAATGGCGAGTTATTCTGTTGAGGCGAAAGCCGACACGCTGAAGCATTATCTTGGGAATACGGTCAATACGGGCCTGGATAACGGTTATTCGGGCAACGATGCGTTGGGGGCGGATGACCCGCATTTTGGGTGGACGCTGGGCCGTTTCTTCGTGAGCGGGTATACCCGCGTCGCGGAAAATAGCGATGCAACGCCGGTGTTTCTCAAAAACGTTGGGGATACGGTGACGCTGTGGTTTACGCTTGAGCAAAACATAGACAAGCTGCATGAAAACGACAAGCTAACGATATCCGAGGATAAAAACGGATACGACGCGTATTTTGGAATTGAGCGAACCAACTTCGGGCGCGGGGCGCTGATCGTCAGGCATATCGATCATCAGAATTATGAGAAAGAGCCCGTGATATACACGGACTACTTATCGGCAAAAGCAGCAGTCGGAGCGGATACGGAGGTGGAGCTTTTCGAAGAAGGCGACTACGAAATCGCTTTGAACTACGA
>DBDD01000336.1:8030-10132 GCA_002293365.1 Christensenella sp. UBA941
TCCAACTATCGTATATTCTTCCGCTTCTCCGTTCGAAACGGCAATTGCATGGTCTATCCCTTCGATTCGGTCACAAAAGCGGAGCTGACGAACAGCGCTATGACGGAGAACGGTTTTTACCTCGATCTCGCTAAATCGCGTTACCTCGATATCGACATAAAAAAGGCTGTTCTGACGGACGGGGCTGACGGATTGACGGAGGATACGAGATTCAACAGACCCGCCAAGGACGGAGACGAATATACGGACGAAGGCATCTATACGATTGTGGCGAAAAACCGCTATACCGGAGAGGAAACGGAAAAGAAAATCTATGTCGGCACAAACGATATATTGATAGCGCATATGGTTACAGGGCTTTCCGTGTCGGAGATCAATAGGCAGCTCGCGCTCGGGGCGAGTATTCGCGATGACGGAACCCTCGCTCCGCCGCCGACGCCTACACCAACGCCGACGCCCGCGCCGACGCCAATACCAACACCATCGCCTGCTCCAGCTCCGGCACAAACGCCTATACCGCCGGCGGCTACGGAGGAAGAGTCAGATTTGCCCGCGCCGGCGGTGGTCTTATCCGGTAGCGACGAGCAAAATTCCACGCCGGGCTTTTCCACTTTGCCTGTAGTGATTGTGACCGCCGTAATTCTTGCCGCAATGCTGATCGTACTCCGACTTAGGAAACGTAAAAAGGCTGAACAGGAAAGCATCGAAGAGGGCGACTCCTATTACATGTTGGAGGATAAAGAGGAATGAGAAGAATTCTTGCGCTTCTATTAGTCCTGGTATTTACTCTGTCGGCTTGCAGTCCTAAAAACGTTGAAATTACTACATCAGCGCCAGTCGCAACAGTGATTCCGTCTGGCGCGCCAATACCGCAGGAAACAGCACTCCCGACCATTACGCCCACACCACCGGAAGCAGCAATTACACCGGTTCCGCCTGTGGCGGATCAGGAGGAAACCTCGGCAGACGGAGATATCGGAATTGACTTTACCGGGCTAAACGATCCGAATCTGCACAGATACATCGAGGACAGTGTTTATGAGGATTTAGTCAGTACGCTCGACAGCGACGAATACTTTGTAGAAAACGTCAGCGCGATATATGTTTCTAAAGAGTATTTAGAAGAAATTGCATACAACTCGCAGGCTAATATCTTCTTTGGGTTCACGCTGGCGGAGATCACAGAGCAATTTACCGGAACAAAGTTCGTGTTTACGCTAGGTGATGATGGGCAGACGACCGTTAAGGCGTTTGAGGGCTATGACGACACATTCGACAAAGCACTCGTAAATGTTGCGGTCGGTACGGGCGTAATTCTGCTCTGCGTTACAGTTTCGGTTGTTACTGGCGGAGCCGCTCCCGCCGTGTGCTCGATATTTGCCGCATCCGCCAAAACGGCGGCAACCTTCGCATTGTCAGGCGGTTTATTTAGCGGCGTAGCCGCAGGTGTCGTAACGGGCGCGCAAACCGGCGACTTTGACGAATCGTTGAAAGCCGCCGCGCTTGCGAGTAGTGAAGGTTTCATGTGGGGCGCTGTATCCGGGAGTATCACTGGCGGAGTAAGCCAAGCAGTTGCCCTTAAAGGTGCGACCTTGAACGGGCTCACGATGAATCAGGCTGCGGCGATTCAGAGAGAATCGAAGTATCCGTTGGAGATTATAAAGACATTCCACTCTGTTGACGAATACAACATTTATAAAGCCTCTGACTTAATAGCAAAAAAAATAGGCGACAGATGGGCGCTGATTCGTAAAGTTGATCTTAATTATTATGATAAAGCATCGGAACTGACAAATGCGGAGAGGATACGAAAAAAACTCGCACCTATTGATCCGGATTCTGGAGTAGCTTACGAACTGCATCATATTGGGCAAAAGACTGATTCGCCACTTGCTATTCTGACAAAGAAAGATCATCAAGGGAAAACGCGTATACTACATGATCCAACCATAGATGAAGGCGTGCAAGCACAACTTGGCTCAAAATGGGATGTTGAAAGAAATCAGTTCTGGCAAGCATACCTTGAAGCAGCGGAAGGTGGTTTTAAATAATGGCTGATATAGTGAACAGGTTAAAAACGATGCCGGATTTTTTCTCATCGT
>DBDD01000336.1:10161-10299 GCA_002293365.1 Christensenella sp. UBA941
GTATGTAGTTGCATTTGGCTATGCTTCCGCGAACGGGCATGAACTCACCGGCGTATGCAATTTTCCGCGCCTAAGCGTTGTTGACGTAACGCTTTCAGAGCGGGCGGCGAATCCCGCCGTTCCTTTGGACTGGTATGT
>DBDD01000336.1:10364-10487 GCA_002293365.1 Christensenella sp. UBA941
TGTGCGTATTTGGAATTGTAAAAAAAAGCAATCACGAAAGCCCAAGCGCTTATGATGCATCGCGAACTGATTGCGGCGCATGGAGGAAGCGATGGCATCTGTGACGAGGGGCTGCTGGATTCC
>DBDD01000032.1:0-125 GCA_002293365.1 Christensenella sp. UBA941
GAGCAGGATTATTACGACGCCCACACTTCAATGCGCCTGCTCACGCCGGACGGCGATTATACTATGGAAGTGTTCGCGGCGTTTGAGGCGAGTCCGAAGGAGGCGGGCGCGGATACCTCGCCCTG
>DBDD01000032.1:229-1214 GCA_002293365.1 Christensenella sp. UBA941
GTAGTTATGGGGCGTTTGATGCCAGCGGATTAGCCGGGTGTGTTAAGGGGCGGTTCATGGAGCCGCCCCTATCATACAGATTATATCGTAGATGTTGATGTTTAAAATTTAGGATCAGAGGAGGGAGATTAGACCACCTGATCCTAAAAAAACAAACCCTTGCGGCTTATCGTCTGCTACGAGTGTGAATGATCTTTTATGTCAATCCCATGATGACAGCAGCAGACGCAAGGACGCTCGGATTCATTTTGCGCGGTTTTTCTCGCTGGAAAATACTACAAGTCCACTATATGCTNNCGCTCATACTAAAGTCAATGGCAATATTCGCTTTTCATCGAGTTTACTAAAATAATAATGTAACGGGAGGGATTTTTATAAACTACCGGTTAATTATCTCTGAAAAACCGTCCGCTGGGCGCGTTTTGGCCGCTGTGTTAGGCGCGAAAGAAAGGAAGGACGGTTATCTGCAAGGAAACGGCTATCTCGTTTCATGGTGCATAGGACATCTGCTGGAACCCGCTAAACCTGACGCATACGGCTATGTTAAATGGCGGTATGCCGATCTTCCCATCATACCGCGGGAGTGGAAACACGAAGCGGCGAAGGAAAAAAAGAAACAGCTCGGCATACTCGCGGCGCTCATGAACCGCGCGGATGTCAGCGAGGTTATCAATGCCTGCGATGCCGGGCGCGAGGGCGAACTGATCTTTAGGCTTGTATACGAATATGCTAACTGCAAAAAGCATACAAAGCGCCTTTGGATTTCGAGCATGGAAGAAACCGCTATTCACGCGGGACTTGCGAGCATGAAAGACGGCGCATATTACGACAAGCTGGGCGACGCCGCGCTGTACCGGGAAAAAGCGGACTGGCTGGTCGGGATCAATATGACCAGATTGTTTTCCACGCTCTACGGCCCTACCTTGCATATTGGGCGTGTGCAATCTCCAACGCTTGCCATGCTTGTCGAACGCGAAGCGGAGAT
>DBDD01000032.1:1385-1630 GCA_002293365.1 Christensenella sp. UBA941
TATTACGGGTATACCGCGAAGGAAACTCTCGACTATGCGCAGGCTCTATATGAAAAACGGCTGGCAACTTACCCGCGCACGGATTCGCGCTATCTTACGGAGGATATGGAGGCGGGGCTTCCCGCGCTGATTGCTGTCGTTAAGGACATGCTGCCGTTCACCGTAAAAGCTCATGAAGCCGATATCGGGCAGGTGATCGATACAACAAAAGTACGGGATCATCACGCGCTGATTCCCACCATGTC
>DBDD01000032.1:1639-2947 GCA_002293365.1 Christensenella sp. UBA941
TCTGCCCGCCTTATCTGCGCCGTAAGTGAAAAGCATGTTTTTGAGAATACTGACGCGGTACTTGAATGCGCGGGCAACATCTTTTCTGCGAAGGGAAAAAGCGTTCTGACGGAGGGCTGGAAAACATATGACGCGGCGTTCCGCTCATATATAAAAGCCGCTCCTACGGAAAATGCCGAGGAAGCGGCTATGCCGAAGATATCCGAAGGACAATCCTTCAGCAATGTCCGTGTATCAATAAAAGAAGGACTTACACGACCTCCTAAGCGCTTCACTGAGGATACGCTGCTCGCGCTAATGGCATCTGCCGGTGCGGAAGAAACCGACCGCAGCGTCGAGCGCAGAGGTATCGGCACAGCGGCTACGCGCGCGGCTATTATTGAAAAACTCATAAAAACCGGAATGGCTACGCGAGAAAAGAAGAGCTTGATTCCTACGCAAAACGCTATACACCTGATCGCCATTCTACCCGATGCTTTGAAGTCCGCGCAGCTTACTGCCGAGTGGGAAAACATGCTCCTGCGTGTGGAGAAGGGCGAAACCTCCGGTGAAACGTTCCTTAATGGCATTTCAGCCATGATAACGGACGCCGTAAAATCAAATAACGCGCCAAAGCCGGAATATGCGAAATTATTCGCGGCGAGCGCTCCGAAAGATGCCGGTGTGCCTCTCGGTTCTTGTCCCCGCTGCGGAGCGCCTGTGCGCGAAGCGCCTCGCGGCTTCTTCTGCGACGAAAGAAACTGCGGATTTAAAATCTGGTCAGACGGCAAATTCTTTACGTCAAAGCGCAAGACGCCGGACGCGGCGCTTGTAACCGTGCTGCTCAAAGAGGGCCGATGCGCCGTATCCGGCCTGTATTCCCAAAGGACCGGCAAAACCTATGACGCTGTGATCGTTTTGGACGATACGGGTAAGCATGTAAACTTCAAGCTGGATTTCAACCATCGCGACAGCGGCCAATACGGAGGCGGGTTGCTTGAATAAAAAAGTAACGGCGCCTGAAATTGTGCGCTATGACGGCAAGCGTCATGCCGCTGGCGTTTCGTATCTGGCGCGGCAAATCGCCAATACAATGGGACTTCCTCTTTATATAGCCGAGGACATTGGACATGCAGGCTATTGTCACGATATCGGAAAGGAATATCTGCCCGCCGCCCTTTGGGATAAACCCGATAAGCTGACTGCGGAAGAATACGAGCGGATGAAGCAGCATACGCGCCTCGGTTTTGAAGTGCTTCGCTGGAGCGAGTTTCAGCGCTTTGCGGCGCAGGCGGCTTTGGAACACCACGAAAAATGGGACGGCAGCGG
>DBDD01000044.1 GCA_002293365.1 Christensenella sp. UBA941
CTCGGCGTTATGTACGTGCGCGATTCGGCGTTCGTCATAGCCGATATACCCGGCTTGATCGAGGGCGCGCACGAAGGCGCGGGCCTCGGTGACGAATTTTTACGCCATATCGAGCGCACGCGACTGCTTCTGCACGTCGTGGACGTATCCACATGGTCGGGGAACGACCCGCTTAATGATTTCGATTGCATAGAGAACGAATTGAAGCAACGTTCAGACGCGCTCTACGCGCTGCCGAGGATCGTCGCCGCCAATAAGATCGAAATCGCGGAGGAAAGCGCGCGCGAAGCGTTCATCGATGCTATAAAGGCGCGCGGCCTGGAGGTGTTTCCTATAAGCGCGGCGGCGCATATGGGCCTTGGCCCGCTCTCAAACGCGCTCGCGCGCAGACTTGCCGAGCTGCCGCCGCCTACGCGCTATTTAGAAGAGACGCTCGACGACCTCGAAGAGGACAAGGGCGCGTTCTCCATTTCGCGCGGCCCAGACGCGGCGTATATCGTAAGCGGCCCGGCGATAGTTAGGCTTTTAAACCGCGTAAACCCGGACGACGCCGACTCCATGCGCTATTTTCAGCAGGCGTTGATAAAGTCCGGTATAGTCGAAGCGCTACGCGAAGCGGGCGCAAAGGAGGGCGACAGCGTTCAAATGCTCGAATGGGAGTTTGTTTTTGTAGAATAGTTCCTCAGTGCAGCGCCCTATGATTAACCGGAGGCGTAACATCCGCCAATACCTCGTGTGCGCTCGCTTCCCGCCGCGCCCCCGCCGCGATATCGCCCAAGGTAACGATACCTAGAAGTTCGCCGCTACGCACGACGGGCAAGCGGTGGATGCGTTCGCGCGCCATTATTTTTTCAGCGACCTTGATGTCCTCGTCCGGCCCGACGCAGCAAATCGCTTTCGACATAATCTTGCGTACGGGAATATCCGGCGTTTTCTCCGCAATCGCCCGTACGACGATATCGCGATCTGTCAAAATGCCGACGACGAGCCCTTCGTCTACGACGGGTACCGCGCCGATGCCATGGTCGCGCATGAGTCTGGCCGCGTCAAAAAGGCTGCTGTCTGGAGCGACGACCGCCGCGCCGCGCGTCATTACCTCGGAAACAATCAAAAGCCAACGCCCCTCTCAGGGTTACTTTGTTCATGTAATAAAGATTTTATTCGAGGCACTACTACATGTAGTGTTTTTCATTGTTTACAATATCTATACAATTCTTTCACTATATCTACACATTTGGGCGATATGCTATAGTTGACTGAAAGGGGCATCGGTCAAAGCGGTTTTTTTCATTTTTCCTCCTTCAAGGGCGGCGGACGATATTGGGAGCTATCGTCCGCCGTTCCGTTTTATGAAATCTTTTATGCGAATTGATGTAGGGGCGAACTGTGTTCGCCCGTGAATTATCGCGACATTTCGTATACGGCGGGCGAACACAGTTCGCCCCTACAGCTGGCACGCCCCGCAATAATACACGTTCCCGCCCATAAACGCCTCCCGCGTTATTGGCCCGCCGCAAACCGGGCAAGGATTCTTGTACGTCTTCGCTGAAAGCAGCGTTTTATAGCCGCCTTCGTTGCCATAAAGATCTTTTTCGGTATCGCGCCCGCCCTTTGCCGTCATGGAAGCGAGCGTTGACTTTACACTTTTGTATAGTGCCGAAAGCTCGCTTTCGGACAGCGCTTGGAGCTTTTTTCGGGGGGCGACGCGCGCGATAAACAAAATATCCTGCAAAACGCCGTTGCCGAGGCCGGGTATACGCTGCTCCGCCGCTAAAAGCGCCTTGGCGCTGAGCGTCTTTTTCGCGTTCGCGACGATCGAATCGAAGTACGCTTCGTTAAAAGCGCTTGTCAGCGGCGAGGGCTTTTCGAGCGCGACCTTGTAATACGCGTTGTCCCATTCGCCTTCGAGCGCCCACATCCCGCCGTACATAGCGACGGTACAAATAAGCGCCGAGCCGTCCTCGAAGCGCATGTCGAGCTGACTTTTCACAGGGATCGCCTCGCCCGGCGCGAAGTAGCGCACGTTTACGCCTTCGCCCAGAATCAGCTTTACATCTCCCGCGCGCAGCTCGACATAGCCGGCGTGCGAAACGGCGGAATCGAACGAACGCCCGTTTAGGAGCGCGCCGTAGGCGCTTGGGTCGCCGCTGAACCAAGCGAATTTGTGCGGCGTACCGCCCGCGCGTACGTTTGCGACGGGCTTGTCCAGCACGACGGCAAATTGCTTTTTTAAGTTTTGGCTTTCGGGGATTTCGATCATGTCAGGCCTCCGCCAACTATTTATTCAGCCCGCTTTTCAAGATATTCGACGGCTTCTAGGTAATTTTTGTTTATTTCGTCCGGATCAGGTTCTCCGCCGTATACGAAGGACGGAGCGTCGCCGGAATAGCTGTACTCCTTTGGCGGGGCCGTCCCCTTGACTGTACCGAAGTTCTTTACAACGCGCTTATCCGGAACCGAATATAGGATGGTTTCAGCGTATTTCCGCATTCCCAAGGTGTAATCGTTATCGTAAAAACAATAGATTTCCTCGTCATAATTTGTAAGCAGGATATAGCCGACCTCGTCGAGAGACGATGGACGCACGGCGTCGGGCAGAGCGGCTGTAGCCCTAAATGCCATCTGGTAAGCCGCCCGGACGTCATCATCCTTCACTCGCCCAAATGAAGCGACGCAAACCAAGGTTTTCTGTTGATCGCCAGAGGCGTTCAGTATGAATAAGGCATTGTCTGTATTGACGTTCCCATCCGCGTGCAAGGCAACGAGAGTACTTTGCATATTATTTGCGTCTTGGCTGTTTAGCTCGTTATATAAGGGCGCGACGGCCAGAAGCGCGTTGATCGCTGTAAAGCCGTCATACGACAATTTAGTGGATGTAATTAATTCATCTATTGTAAGAATTGGCGACAATTCATCCTGATTGCTGAGGAAGGTCTCGCTAAATTTTTGCGAATCGCCCGATTCCCACGCGGCTAAAAGCTCGTAAAGAAGAGGCGCTGACTTATAGTCTCCTATCGACAACGCCCAATCGGCGCCGTAAGCGTCTGAGGAGTTATAGGAATCCGCGCCAAAAATATAGCCGTCTTTTATTAGAGACAACAAGGAATGATATTCGATTGGCTGCATTTGATCGGCGGGCAGCTGTCTATCCATCTCGCGGGCGAGCAGCTGATTAGGCATTTTATCAAATATCGATTCGGCTTGATCAAACTGATCGATTTCTATATGCGCGGCAGCCAGCCGGTACCAAGCGTCGCTCAATCGCTCGCGCGTGTCCGGCTCGTCGGGCATTGCTACCAAAAGGCGCAGCGCCTCGTCATATGAACCGGAGCTAATGCAGCCGTCGATTTGCGTAAAACTTGCCTCGACCCGCGCACGTTCGGCTCCCTCGGAGCAAGCCTCGGCTTGAATGGCCGCGTCTGAAAAGCTCCCCAGCGCGGCAAAAGCGGCCTGTGCTTCGCTCCATTGTTCCCGCTCCATCAGCTCGGCAGCCTGTGCGTATTGGCACTGAGTCACTTTCAGCGCGGAATCTTGAAAGTCCGCGAGGGATTCGTAGACGCCGCGCGCGGCGGCGTAGTCGCCGGCTTCAAATAGCTGTGCCGCCTTTTGATAGTCAATATTTTGCTGGCAAAGCCGCGCCAGCTCCGGCGCTTGCTCGTAGTTCGGTATAGTGCCTAGAATTTCAAGCGCTTGAGAATAATCGCCCGCATCCGCCAAGGCTTGCGCCTGTGCAAAACTGCTGGAATCGGACGCGCAACCCGCCAGAATCGACGCCGCTAATACGGCGATAAGAAAAGCTGCTGCCAGTCTTTTAGAATTCATAAACATAAGTCCTTTCACACGGCGATTTATTTATTCTATTGGTCAATATTCTACTATATTCGTCATAGCAAGGCAACAGCAAAGCCGTTTTCACTCCACGCTCTTCAGCGCCCCAAGCATATCTATCCTCTTCGTCTCTCTACCGGCACACTGTTGTAGTACAGCTCGTCGGGGCATATATCAATACCACCCGCCCATTCGACCGTCAGCGGATTCAGCCGGACAGATTTAAACAACGCAGCGTTCCGCAACGGAGCGAAAAAGCTGTCGCTCAAATAAGGCGCAACGTCAAAAATCCGTTGCTCATCGTTATCGAATGTTATAAGAAGGCGATAGGGCTCAAGCGGCTTTACGCCGACGGGATAGTAGCTGTCCATATCATGTCTCCAAGCCTTTGATTTTGATCACTTCGCTGCTGTCGTTCAAAGCGATCCACGCGGCGTTAATTTCGTCCTCGCGGAGAGCGACCCAAGCCTCGACGTATTTTTGTTGCTTTCTAGGGAGCATTCCTGCCAAAATCTCGCCATCAGAGGCTATGGATAGTTTATCTCCAGAGAATACCGCGTGTATATGCGGCTTGTGATGAGGGCTATTATTTTCTTTGAACATGAATGTTCATTCTCACTCCACGCTCTTCAGCGCCCCAAGCATATCTATCTTTTTCGTCTTGCGGCCGAGCAAAAGGTTTACAATAATCGCGTAAACGAGCGTCAGCCCCGCCGAAAGCGCGTAGGTTATAGGCAAGACCATGGGTTCAAACGTCAGCTCTCCCATGGACGTACCCGTCAAAATATTGCTTAATAGCGGAAAGCCCAAAAGCGCGCCGAGTCCGATGCCCAAAATCGTGAAGACCATGTTTTCGGATAATATGAGCCGCTTGATCTCCTTTGGATAGAAGCCCAAAACGCTAAGCGTCGCGAGGTCGCGTATGCGGTCGTAGAAGTTCATAACGCCCAGCGAATAGAGCACGACATACGCCAATACGCCTCCGAAGAGGATCATGATGCCGACGACGGCGTTCATCGTCTCCATCTGCGCGTCGAAGGCCGAGACGACTTCCTGCTTCAATTTCACGGCGCTTACGAAATCGTAGTCCTCCAGCGTACGCTTCATCGTATCCGGGTCGTTTGCTAAAAGATATAGCATGCTCGGCCGGAAGCCTTCCCCCAGGGAGCGCCAGAGCGAACGGCCGATATATACGCCGTTTATATTGGGCGCGATACCCATGACTGGCAGCGTATGCGTCTTGCGCGCGCCGATGCGCCGTATTGTGAGCGCGCTGCCCCTCGAAAGCCCAAGGTCGTCCGCGAGTTGCTTTGCGACGAATAAGCCGTCAGGCATAGTCATGGACACATCGGCCGTTTGGTCGACGACCATAAGCGTCACGATGTCCTCACAGACGTGTACTGTCGTATCGCTTTTCTTTCCGGAGGCTATAGCCTCGATAGGCAGCGCCATCTCGGACTCAAGCCGCTCAATGCCCGCGAGTCTCGCGATATGGCGCTCTTCCCGATTGGACGCCATCCTTTCGAGCGATACTTGAAGGTCATAACGATAGAGCTTTTCATACAGGTCGTCCATGAGCTTATCGACGGTATCGCTCATGCCTATGGCGGTGACAATCAGCGCCATGCACAGCGAAACGCCCACTATGCACATAATAGCGCGCATCCTGTTGCGGAAGATATTGCGCACGACGGTTTTTACCGAGAAGCCCAATACGCGCCATAGCGGGCTGCGCTCGATTATATTCCGGCGGCTGCGCCTAGGCGGCTTCGGGCGCATGCATTGGGCGGGGCCGGTTTGTACCTCGCGTACGGCTGTGAGCAGTACCGCGCCCACGCAGCAAGCCGCCGCAATCGATACGGCGTTTATTAGCGCCGCCCAGTCCATCAAAAACTCTATGGGCGGCAATTCGAAATATTGGTAGATTATAGTAACGAGAAATCCCGTAATCGCCCGCCCGGGAACAGCGCCGAGCGCCGTACCGATAACTATGACCAAAAAAGCGTAACTGAGGAAATAGATTAGAATCCGCGAATCCGAATAGCCAAGGGCCTTGAGCGTACCGATCATCGTGCGGCTATTTTCAACGACGCGCTGCATCGTTGTGAACATGATAAGCGCCGCCGTCAGGAAAAAGAGCGCCGGCAGCGTCGTCGTCATGGAAACGAGCCCTTGCATCTCGGAATAAATCATATACGCGCGCACGTTGTCTTCGAAATTTAAAACCGCCAGGCAGCGCTCGCCCAATACGGACTTGCAAGCGTTTATAAGCGCCTCCCGCGATACGCCTTCGCGGCCTTTGATAAGGATTTCGTTGTAAACGTGCGTGCCGTACGCCGTGGAAACGGCCTCCTCCGGTACGTACACGAAGCCGTTGCGATACGGATTCGGGATCAAGTCCATGCCGCTGACGTTGTATATATATTCGGGAGAAATGACGAGCGCGGCAATTGTAAAGCGTAAAATACGGCCTTCGAATTCTAGCTCCAGCCGCTCGCCGGCAGAAAGCCCCCGCGCCTTCGCAAACGAGGCCGCGAGCATACACTCGCGCGGGCTTTGGGGCATGCGGCCTGATTCGATATAGGGGACGCATTGTTCAAAAGCGCCGTCGTAGGTGTGCAGCGTAAGGTTGGTTTCGTCGTCTTCGATCCAGTTGGTCATAAGCGTAACGCGCGGCGAAACGTATTCTATGGAGGAGAGAGCGCGAAGGCCCCGCACATCCCTCATGTCGGCGTCGTCAGCGGTTATCCAAAGGTCGCTGACGGCGGCAGGCTCCAAATACGTATCTATCGCGTATTGCATGTTTGCGTTTATGCCGCTCATGCCGATATAGATCATAACGCCCAGCGCCGTGACGATCATGACCGAGATCAGGCGCGGGAGGGTATGGCGTATATCGCGGAAAAAGTTTAGTAGCAGCATTACCACTCAACCTCGCTGACGGGCACAGGCGTTTCGTTATATTTCGTTTCGACGAGCTTGCCGGAGCGCATGCGGAGCAAAAGGTCGCCTATGGGCGCGAGGGCGCTGTTATGAGTGACGATGATGACCGTATTTTGGGCCTTGCGGCATACGTCGATCAGCGTCTGCAAAACGGCCTTGCCCGTCTGGTAGTCGAGCGCGCCCGTTGGCTCGTCGCAAAGCAAAAGCGACGGATTTTTCGCCAAGGCCCGCGCGATAGCGACGCGCTGCTGTTCCCCGCCCGAAATTTGGGAGGGAAAGTTGTTTAGCCTCTCGGAAAGCCCGACCATTTCGAGCGCATCGCGCGCGTTCATAGGGTTGGGCGAAATCTGCCGCGCGAGCTCTACGTTTTCCACGACGGTGAGGTTGGGCATTAAGTTGTAAAACTGGAATACGAAGCCGACGCGCTCGCGCCGGTAGCGCGTAAGCTGGCGCTTGGAGTAGCGGGAGATGTCTTCCCCTTCGACGAAGACGTTCCCCGACGTCGGCAAGTCCATGCCGCCGAGGATGTTCAAAACGGTCGATTTGCCCGCGCCGGAAGCGCCCTGGAGGATACAGACGCCGCCCCGGGGGATATCGAAGCTTACGCCGTCCACGGCTGAAATAAGCGTTTCGCCCATTTTGTATTGCTTGGTTAGATCTTGAATATGGATGATCGGGCCGTCTGGATCGGACATGATCATGCCCCTTTCCTTCGCGCCGGGTTATAATAGAGAAGATGCTTATTATCATATTATACGACGCTCGACGACTGAATTATATCATATATTTGCCCGGCGCGCATGCATGCGATATAATAAAAAGAAATTCCATTGTAGGAGTGCTTTATATGGCCGAATTGCGCTACAATCCCTTGACGAAGGACTACGTTATGATCGCGTCGCACCGCCAGAACCGCCCGCAGATGCCGAAGGACTGGTGTCCGTTCTGCCCCGGCTCGGGCAACGTGCCGGACAGCTACGACGTCTTCAAATACGACAACGACTTTCCGGCGCTATCAACCGATCCGCCGGAGCCCGACGCCGTGGAGACGGAGCTGTATAAAACTTTCCCCGCATACGGCAAGTGCGAGGTGATCCTCTATTCGCCCGATCATCACGCGCTTTTGCATCAGCTTTCCGACGAACACGTTCGAAAGCTCGTCGAGCTTTGGACAGCGCGCTATATAGAGCTATCGGCAGACCCGAAGGTAAAATACGTCTTTATATTCGAAAACCGCGGCGAGGAGGTCGGCGTGACGATGCCGCACCCGCACGGCCAAATCTACGCCTTCCCGTTCATACCGAAAAAGCTTGCGCTGGAACTCGACGCCTGCAAAGAGCATTTCGACTACAATGGCCGCTGTCTGATTTGCGACATGCTCGAAAATGAGCGCAAGGCGGGCGTACGCGTCGTCATGAAAAACGAGGATTTTACCGTATTCATTCCGTTTTACTCGGAATATCCTTACGGCGTATACGTCGTCGCGAACGCGCATAAGGGCGCGCTGACAGCCTTCAACGAACGTGAAAAGCAGAACCTCGGGCGCACGATAAAACACGTGGCAGGCATCTACGACGCATTATTCGACCGTCAGTTTCCGTATATGATGTGTATGCATCAGGAGCCGGTGAACTCGGGCGATACGTCCGAATATTTCCACTTTCATATCGAGTTTTTTCCGCCGATGCGCTCGCGCGAGAAGATCAAGTTTAACGCTTCGAGCGAAACGGGCGCTTGGGCGCATTGCAACCCCACCGCTCCGGAGGAAAAGGCGGAGGAATTGCGGGCGGCGTACAAAAAATTCTTGGGTAAATAAAGGGTATATTTATGGACGCAAACGCCTTCTTCAAAGAAATCAAAACCACGCCCCGCCGTGCGTACTATCTGCATGGTGAAGAGGAATATCTGAAAGACCTGGCGCTAAACGAGCTAAAAGCGCTTTGCGGCGATCCAGATTTAGGCGTGAGCGATTTGACGAATCCGAGCGCACAGGCGATCATTGAGGCTGCTGAAACGCTGCCGTTCTTTTGCGAAAGGCGGCTCGTCGTCGTTCGGGAAATGAAAGCCCCGGGTGAAAAGGACTCGAAAGCCCTTGCGGCGTATCTGACCAGAATTCCGGAGACGACGATATTGGCGTTCTTCGAGCGCGGCCAGGCCGATAAGCGCAAGGCGCTCTTCAAGGC
>DBDD01000159.1:0-122 GCA_002293365.1 Christensenella sp. UBA941
TCTATGGAATCGTCCACGCTCGTCACATAGCAATTGCTCAACGTGACCTTCTGGCCCAGCTTGTCGAGGCCGCGATTGGCGAGGATACGGCCTCCAAACAGGAATTTCTTTTCCGCGATGAG
>DBDD01000159.1:250-779 GCA_002293365.1 Christensenella sp. UBA941
TGCAGGCAGATTTCACACATGGCCGGACGGCCTGTAGCGGTGCTTGTCGTAATCGAATTTGCTGATTTCGACTTGATTAAGGATGAGAATATCGGCGTTTGTGCCGAACTCATATTCGTACATCATGAGGGCTTTCCACGAGGGGAATAGCTTCCCGGTCGCGGCGATGCAGCTTGCTTCTTTCAAATACAGGTGCGTTCTTTTGTCTTTTACCTCAACGACGAAATACCAATAGCGCATTTTCGCTCCTTCAATAAATTCTTTTGTAATCATCCAAGTACCAGTACCCGCCGCGCTTGCTCAACGCAATGTTGTCGAGGATATCATTGGGCTTGATCGGATCGGTGCGAAACGCCCTCGCCCTTACGGTGAGCGCCGCCGACTTGCCACGCCCCAATGACTTGGTGTAAACGCGATAGCCCCACGGCGCGCCGGTATTCTGGTCGATTAGTGGAACAACCCTTGTTACGAACAGCTTCTTTAGGTCGTCTGCCTTGCCGGTGGTGAGATCGACATAGCCGAGGATTTC
>DBDD01000159.1:844-3266 GCA_002293365.1 Christensenella sp. UBA941
TTCAATTCGCGGCTTTTCTCGTCCGTTTTTATGAAGCTTGTAAGCAGATGGATATACGGAAGGTTGGAGTCTTTTTTAATCTCTTTTGCCTTACCTTGCCGATAAGCGTCAAAAACGTCGAGAATACGGAGCAGCGCCGGGATGCCGCCGAAGCGTTCAAAGTAGCCGATGCGCACCAGCGGCGCGACTTTCGCGGACTTGATACTGCGCTTGTCCAGCCATAGCAGCACGTCAATGAAGCTATCATGCGACTGCTGGCCGCACTCGTACAGCGTCGCGCATACCCCGGCCCCGTAGCCCTTTACGGACGTTAGCGCGTAGCGAATGGAATTGTCACTTTCGTCGGCTGTAATCGCCCGGTTATCCTGCCCGTAGCGGAACGGCGGGAATTTGATCTGGAAATACGACTCCGCTTCGTTTTTCGCCGCCGCCATACGCGCCTTGTCGCCCTTTTCGTCAAGCAGCCGAAGGAGGCACTCGTAGAACTGGAGCGGATAATGCGTTTTCAAATAGGCGCCGTAAAGGCTATCGACGGCTACGGAATAGGAATGGCTGGCGTTGAACGAATAACGGGAACTGTCCTCAAGTATCTGCCACACCTTCTCCGAAAGGCCGCTGGCCGCTTCCGGGGGTTGCTTTTCCTGCTCCATGAGCGTAGCGGTGAATCCGGCCATGAACTGCTCTTTATAGTGCAGAACCTTTTCAACACGCTTTTTCGCTATGTTTTTGATGATCTCGTAGCACTCGCTCATGGGGATGCCCGCGTAATGGAGAACGGCCATGCTGATTTCTTGATAGAGGATGAAGCTGTGCGGCATTTCCGGCGTCTGGATCAACTTGTCGAGGGAAGGGATTCCGTATTTGAACGGCTCCCGCCGCTCGAAAGTACGATACATGGAAGCGAAGCCCGGACGGATGGCAGCGACAAAGGCGCAAAGCTCGCTTATATTCGTCGGCGCGTACTTCATCGCNNCGATGCCGGGTTCCGTCCTGCTCCACTTGGTTTACGCCGATGGTGCAGCCCTTTTTGTAAACATCCCAAACGGCGCTGTCGGGCGGGCAGGCCGCGAGAAGCTCCCGTATGGTCTGCCACGGCCTTCCGATGCGCTTGTATACCCGGTCGATCAAGTCCACGACGCTGACCTTGAGCAGATCGTTCTTGAGGAATTTGTACGCCTCGGCCCAAGCCCCGTCCATGACGGTGACGATCTTATTCTTCGCGCGCGTCAGGCCGATCTCGCGGCGTACGTCGCCTTGATAGAGCAAGTAGCTGCACGGATGGATGGACGCGGACACGGTAACGCCCCTATACGCCTCGCTTTGGCGGTAGATATCGCGGTATCGCGGCTCGATATAGTCGATGACTTGAACGCTCTCACGGTCGTCCTCGCTGGCGTGGCGCAGCGCCTTTTCGTATTTGTCGATCTGCGCTGATATGGCATTGGCGTCGTTAAAGGCAACGTTTTGGGATTTGGCGTACATTTTGAAGGCCGCTTTGGGCTGCATCGTGCCGTAGGCGATCATAGGGTAGGAGTGGCCTTCTCCCAATACGTCGATTTGCGCCTGCGCGAACACCTCCGGGTTCGCTAGGTTTAGGTCGAGGTCAGCCAGCGTCTTGGCTTCCAGTATGCGCGTGGGCGACATGAAGCGTTCGGGGTACATCTTCACCAGTGCCGCGATCCTGTCAACATCCGTAAAGCCGAGGAGCTTATTGACGTAAAAGCTGACGCCGCTCCCGCGGCCGGACGGCGTAATCACGCCGCCCAGCTCCTTGCCCCGCTTTACGATTTCATAGTCCAGCAGAAAATAATCCGCGTGCTTCGTCGTTATGACGATATCGACCTCTTTGCCCTGTATGCCAAGTGGATAAACCAGCGCCGGGAGCAGCTATGCGTTGAGTTTGGCCGTTCGTCGGGTTATCGCTCCATGCGGGAGGAATTTATCGCGGAGAATCATATCATATCGGTCTTCACCTCCGCGCTGACCCGCACCCTCGGCATGGAGCCGCAAAAGCACAGCGACGCATTTATAATCGTGCGCGTCTATTTCTTTCAGATATTTCAGGATATCATGCGCAACGGCTTTACGATGAACGGGGAAAGATACATCTTTTTCACGGCGTCGGCGGGGCAAATCCGCACAAAAAAGTGCGTCTTTATCAAAGAATCCTTATATGAGCGCCACAGGCTCACGCTGATGTGCGGGCTGACCGTAGACGATATCAACGCGCATGGCGGCTGCAACACCAACAAGTATCTCCCGTATTTAGCCCTTTGCGGGACGGCTACGGATAAATGGGAGGACTTCGATATCGACCGCGCGGTAGTCGTTGAGGATATGGAAACCGCCGTCGAGGGCGTAGTGGACTATATCGACGGGACGACGTTTGAGGTGGAGCGCAAGCCCCATTTGCGCGAATGGT
>DBDD01000005.1 GCA_002293365.1 Christensenella sp. UBA941
CGTCGAGAATCAGCGGGATCTTGCCGTTTAAGTCGGCTAAAACGTGCTCCGCGCTCGTCGGCGAGGGCCGCCCGGAGGCGTTCGCGCTCGGCGCGGCGATAGGAAAGCCGCACGAGCTTATCAGCGCCCGGGCGATATCGCTTTTGGGGAAGCGCACAGCGACCGTATCGAGCCCCGCCGTTACAATACTAGGAACGGCGGCGGACTTCGGCAAAACCAGCGTCAGCGGCCCCGGCCAAAACGCCTCCGCGAGTTTGCGCGCTTTTTCGGGGAATTCCGAAACGAGCGGGAAAATCTCTTCGGTCTTCGCGATATGCAGGATTAATGGATTATCCGAGGGCCGGCCCTTCGCTGCAAAAATCTTCGCGACGGCCTCTTCGTTTAAGCCGTTTGCGCCGAGGCCGTAAACCGTCTCCGTCGGAAACGCGGCGACCTCCCCGGCGCGCAATAATTCCGCCGCCAGCGCTACGGCGGGCGCGGGGTTGGGTTCGAGCGGGAGTACGCGGGTTTGCATGGATGATAAATGGCCTCCGTAAAATTACGGAGGTATTATAGCATATATTACAGAAAAAGAGAAAGACATGGCAATTTCGTTGTGCTTGAGCTTGCGGGAACGGGCTCGTTTATTCTACGCGCCGCGCCCCGAAGCGAGTATCCCGTTTGCGACCGCTTCAATAGCGTCTCGGTCCGGCTGCGAATATCCGCGAACAAGGTTTCCACGCAACCCAGCGCCGCGAAGCGTATATAGCAACTCTCCCGCCGCGCGGATCAATTTTTCCGTGTATTCGCTGGGCGCATTATATAGATACTTGATGTCGCGCGAGATAAGCAGTTCCCTTACGCCGAGGTCTTTCATCAGGATCGATAGAGCCTCGTAATCCGCCCGGTTGTCATTTATTCCGGGCAATATAATGTATTTCAAAGTTATTTGGCCGAAATTATTGCCGGCCCGACGATAACGCGCAAGGTTCTCCTTAACTACCGGGAAATTATCGCGTCCTTTAATCTTGAACCATGTTTCCCGCGTTCCCGCGTCAATCGACAGGTTGATGAGCGAGCTTGGATTCGCCGCCAAATTCGCTTCAATTCTTTCGTCATATCTAAAACAATTCGTAAAGATATTCGCCTTGGAATTGCCCACGATATCCATAATCCAGTCTTTATATGGGTGGATCGTAATTTCGCCGCTTGAAACTTGATATGTAACATTTTGCGTAAGAAGCCCGTTATCCTTAGCGTAGGCTACCGCGTTAAATATTCTTTTGTAACCTTCGATCACGGAGGCGCTTTTAAGATCCTCCTTTTTTTTCATCGGGTAAGAACAGTAGATACAGCGTGCATCGCACTGCGTAGGGCTCATTGAAAAATTTATAAACGAGATTAAATCTTCTGGATACCATCTTTGCTGCTTATATTGCTTGCAACGTAGACAAGCTTGGGAATAAATTCTGTATTCGTTCCTTTGCTTTGCTTGCAGACGCCCCTCCAATAATGCCGCCGCGCGCATTAGAATAAAGCTTTCGATGGTTTCCCGGCCCGTTGCGCCAAGCGGTGTTTCCGGAATTCTCAACGGTTCGCAGCACATCGTCACTCTATCGCTGCCGTTAAAGTGCATAAAATTATTATTAATGAGATCGCAGCTATAGTAAGCCGACTCCGCGCTATGCTTTTCAAGCTCCTGGCTTAAACGAATGTTTTCCACGCGCGTCCGCTCGTATTCCGCCCTCAGGTTTTCTAAATCGTCAAATCGCCTTTTTATGGGCGGTATCGCCAAAGCGGCTTTTTTTATAATTTGGTTCATGGAATTATAACTCCCCCTGTTTTCAACAGAAAAAAACAAGCGTGTTTATTGTTAAGCTTAGTTTATTATGCTATAAAGACATATACTTTGCAAGATGGTATACGAATTTGTATATGCTAATACTACTACTCGCCGTGATCGCTCTTGCGGTTGTCCCCCAAAAACCGTTCGACAATTGATAAATCCCCGCCATACTTGGAAAGGGCGCCGAATAAATCCTGCTTGTTGGTTATGCTGTAGGCATACCTTGCTGCGTATTCCCTAAGCGCCGCGAAAAACGGCCCGTCGCCCATTTGCGCGCGCAATTCCTCGTACATCTTCGCACCCTCGGCGTAGACGGAGCGGCTATAGAGCGCTGCGTCTGGATAGTCTGAAATCGCGCCGCCGCCGTGCAGCGGGGGCTGCTGCGCTGAATAGGTATCGTTCTCAAAGATCTGAAACAGCTCCTTGCGCTTGGCTTCTCCGTAGACGTCGCCAAAATAGACGCTGGCCGAATACTCTGTCAGCGCCTCGTCCAGCCAGGGCTCTTTATACTGCTCCGAGCCGACGAGCGCGTACCACCATTGATGCGCCGCCTCGTGTACTACGATGTATTCCAGATACCGCTCGTAGCCGGGCATAAACAGCGTCGTATCGATTAGGATAAGCCCCGGATACTCCATGCCGCCGTCCAGCATGCCGCTTTCCGCTACGCACAGCCGCGCAAACGGATGCGGCCCGAAGCGCTCCGCGAATACGGCTACGGCGTTCTTCGCCGCGTCCAGCGCTTTTTTGCGCACGGCGGGTTCCGTTTTTGAAAGCGCGTACAGCTCGACCTCTACCGAGCCTGCTTGCGCGCGTTCCACGACAAAGGCGTTTGACGCGCAAAACGCGAATTCGCGCGCGCCCGGCGCTTCTATAGTGAGCGTCTTCTTTTCGCCGATAAGGCTCTCGCTAACGACAAAACCCGTACAAGCGACCGTGAATTCTCTGGGGACGGTCAGCGTAACGCTGTAGCTGGCGGCGCTCGTAAAGAAAGGATCGCCGAACGCCGGAAAGTCGTGCGTAGCCCAAGACAGCTTCGGGCGCTGTGCGTTTTTTGGGTACGCTATCCTAGGTATCGCCGCGACAGGATACGCGCCCGTGACGTTATAGCCGAAAGCCGAATAGCCGAAACGCATCCTGTTTTTGGGGACGCGCGTTATAAAGGCAAACTCGATTTCCGTACGCCGGCCGGGAAAAAGCGGCTCCAACAGCGGTACGACGACGAGCATATCGCCGTTTATATAGCGCGGCGTTACGCTTTCGCCGCCGACCGTGACGTTCGTTATAACCGTCGAGCCCGGCTCAAACCCATCCGGCGAATAGCGCGCTTGTATCGGCGCGCCTTCTTTATAGCCGTTCGCGTAAAGATGAAACGCGGCGTCCAAAATAGCCGCGCTCTCCGAATTATAGTACGATACGCTTACGCTGCCGGAGAGCGTATGCTCTCGATCGTCCAATTCTACGCGCAGCGAATATTCGTGCGCGCGGGACGCGTCGAAGGCCTCCGCTTCAATTTCGCCAAACGTCTCGACCGCCGACGGGCTGTGCATCAGCGCCGAGAATAGTGCGATCATAAGCAGCGCGGCAATAAGCACATGCTTTTTCATCAATACATAGAAACGGTATTTTCGCTGCTTGGCCAAAATATTGCTCCTCGTTTCATTTCTCGTCTTGTAGGGGCGGGCGATTACGAATCGCCCCTGCAGTTTGGGGTTAACGTTCGCTGCTATTTATGCTATTATTATGCGTATACTCGAAGCGAT
>DBDD01000154.1:0-473 GCA_002293365.1 Christensenella sp. UBA941
CCCGCCGCGAGCGCCTGCGCCCCATCCGCAATTTGTTGCGAGCCCGCCGATACCAGCGAGGAAGAAGCGTTTATCTCCTGGAACATCGTATTCAGGTTTTTCGTCATCTTATGGAGCGCGACGCCCAATACGTCCTTATCCGTCAGCGGGACGATATCCGCCGATAAATCCCCGTTGGCCACGGTATCGAGCATCTTGCTGACCTCGGAAACCCGCCTGACAAAACTGGCGGTCGCAGTGATGGTCTGGCCGGTTTCATCTTTGTACGCGCCGTATTTCTGAATAACAGCTTCGTCTTCCGGCTTTAAATGGATATCTCCGGTAGCCGCAGCTTTTCCCACAAACGCTGTAAGCAGTTTCAGGGGCTTGGTGATTTGGCCGGACATAATCACGCTGATCGCAATGGCGACCAAGCCGGCTACAACCAGCGCTATGATTACAATTAGGTAGGAGCTTTCGGAAAGCGCCTTTGA
>DBDD01000154.1:500-4657 GCA_002293365.1 Christensenella sp. UBA941
TATTTGGGGAGCGACCGTTTCATTTTGAAGAATGTTTATCGTCCCGGCACGATCATTCTGGCGCGCCGCTTCGATAATAGGCGTTAAGACCTCGCTGTCAAACTCGGAAATCAAGCCGCGCAGACTCCCCAATATTTGCAATCGCGCCGTCTTTTGCTCCTCCTGCAATTTCGGATTGGTATTAAGAGTAACCTCGGCCTCGCTTAGTTTCTCCAGCATTGAACTTATGCTGGTTTGTGCGGAGGCGTATAAAGACTCGCATTCCCCGGTATCCGCACCGGCATATGTCGAAATAGCATAAGCATATCGGCGTACATCCCTGAACTGCCCCTGAAATTCCAGTAGCTGGTTTTGCAGCGCCAGCGGATGATCTATTGTAGTATCATAGCTGTCACTCGCCAGTCTTAAAGCTTCAATAGCAAAGACAGCGGCGGTTATTGTAAGCAAAAGACAAATACCTACGCAAAAGAGCATTTTCATCTTGACGGACACGTTTCGAAAACCAAACATTATAGCTTCTCCCATTTGTTCTGTTGTAATTAATATCAGATGATCGTAGCAATCAAAACCTCTGGCAAATAGGCGCTTTGCGCTGCTTTTTGCGCTTCTAGCCGGTGTCAAATATGGAAATATCTTTATCCTTCCACGGCTCAAGGTAATTTTTATCGCCGCTCACTTCAACGATATGTACGCCGCCCTCGCCATTGTCTTTTATTAAATACTCCAAGAAGCGGCTGACTATCGCTTCTTTGTTCGCAGCCGAACCGTCCAATCTATGCATATAAGCAAAATATTCTTTAACATGATTGAGAACTATGAAGGAGGGCAGCGGAACAATAAATTGTGATTTCATCGTATTGCTGGTGAGATCAAATAGCGAAAGAACAGATTCCAGCGTCTCCCAGCTTTCGCTATAGATATTAGCTCCATTGTTCATATCCTTCCCGATCAATATAAGACCAATTCGTTCCGCCCGCGCTTTCCGCACAACATTCATAGCCTGTTCCGGCGATAGAATAGCATGGGCATATTCCGTTACATTCCAACCATCGTATACGAGAGGGATGCGGATATATGGCTCTGAATAATCTTTGGTCTTCACTCCTTTTGTTTTCGAATCGTTCGGCTCTGGGGACGCAGCGGGGTCAAATATAGAGACGCCGCTATCTTTCCACGACTCCAAGTAATTGCTGTCGCCGCGCACTTCGACGATATGGGCTCCGCCTTCGCCGTTCGACTTAATCAAGTTGTCCAGATATCGCCTGGTATCCTCGTTGTTTCGTACTGCGCCGGCACTTGCTGCATTATTAAGAGAAAGATTCTCTATAAACTGATTTAGGACGATGAAGGAGGGCACCGGTATGCGCGAATTAGCAATCAGCCAATTACTTACGCTGTCCATTAAAGAAAGAATATCTTCATCTCTCCCTCCGATCCCTTTATAGACCTTATTTCCGCTTCTCATCTCCTGCCCGATTACTACGACAGCGAGTTGCTGCGCCTGTGCTTGCTGAATAACCTTCAACACACGCTCGCTTGGCAGAATAGCGTGAGCTTTTTCCCTGACATCCCAGCCGTCGAACACGACGGGGATACGGAGATATTGCTCTGTAGCTTCTTTGGTTGTCTCTTTGTTTTCTTGCGCCATTACCTATGATTGCTCCCGTTTCTTCTAAGTATTGAATCACGCGGTCTAAAGAATCATCATGCCATAATCACGCACAGAAAGCGCCTAGCCCGAAACATTTCTTTAGTATGCGCATCACTTCGTCAAAATCCACCGGTTTTCCGATATGCGCGTTCATTCCCGCCTCTAGGCATCTATCCACATCCTCTTTAAAAACATTGGCGGTCATGGCGATAATGGGAATCTGCTGCGATTTCATATTGCCAAGCTCACGAATCCTCCGCGTAGCGTCATAGCCGTCTAACTTTGGCATCTGTATGTCCATAAAAATCAAATCATATTTCTCCGGCTCCAAATCGAACATTTCAACGGCTTCGGCTCCGTTTTCAGCACAATCGATCCCAATCTGCGTCGGTTCAAGCTGTGCCATCACAATTTCGCGGTTAATATCCACGTCCTCGACCAACAATATGTGCCTCCCCGCAAAAATGCCGTTTATATTCTGGCCGCATTCGCCTGGCTTTTTACCGGAGACGCCGACGCACTCGCTGATAGTATCGGCAATCGCAGCGGGGAAAATGGGCTTTAGAAGGAACATATTTACGCCGGCGCATAGTGCGTCCTGTTCCACTGCGGTCAGGTCGGCGAACGAAGTCATCATCACTAGCGTGCCTCCGGGCTTCTTTTCCCTTGCCCGTAGTTCCAAGGCCAAGCTAATCCCGCCTATTCTCGGCATTCTCAGGTCGAAAAAGTAAATATCGTAATCGCCGTTTTCTTTCACTAGGCTCAGCGCCTCCTTTGCGTCCTGAGCTACGGTGCAGTCTGCTCCGAGACGGGTTATTATCTCTTGCAAACCAGCCAGTATTTCGGGATCGTCGTCAACGGCAAGAATACGCATATTCTTAAAGTCGATTGCCAGATGGTCAGAACTTGGTTCGGCGGCTCCGCGCTCCGCTTTGACGGTAAAGGATATTAGCGTCCCCTTGCCGAGAGCCGAATCGACAATAATATCTCCTCCCATCATCTCTACAATCCTTTTAGAAATGGCAAGCCCCAGCCCTGTTCCCCCATAGCTGCGCGTTGTAGAGGATTCGGCCTGTTGAAATGCCTGAAACAGCTTGGCCTGCTGCTCCTCGCTGATGCCGATGCCGGTGTCGCTCACTTCCATCTTTATGGTACATACGCCGTTCTCCTCGCCCAAAAGGCTTGTTTTGAGGCGAATAGCACCCTCCTCCGGCGTAAACTTAATCGCGTTTGACAACAGGTTTGCGATAATTTGCGCGAGCCTCTGATCGTCCGCGAACAGGCGCTTGGGAATATTAGGGTCGATAGATACCGTCAGCTTCTGGCTTTTTTCGTCGGCGCGGCCAATAACGACATCGACTGCTTGTTAATACGCTTGAAATCAAGGTGCTGGCGGTACTCGCGTTGGCCGTGGGGCTATGGATGACCGACTCTCTGACAGGGATACATCCGGGATGGACGGCGTTGCTGGCGGCTTGCGCGTGCGCATTGCCCTTTATGGGAGTTTTGGATGGCAACTCCTTCAAGCAGGTGCCGCTGGGGAGCCTTTTGTTTGTTAGCGCCGCAGTGGCCATAGGCGCGGTGGGAGGTGCCACCGGCATGAACGCTTGGCTGGCCCAAAGCCTTTTACCGGGCGGCGGGCAACAAACGAGTACAGTGCTTTTCACTGTGGCGGCCGCTGGATTCTGCATTTTGGTTCACATGGTATTGGGCAGCACCATGGCGGTGGTAAGCATTACCGGCCCGGCTGTGCTCACCTTTGGGGCCTCAGCAGGAGCAAGTCCGCTGGTGTGCGTCATGCTGGCTTACTGCGCGGTGGCGTTACACTGGCTGTTGCCATTCCACCATATGAATCTTCTGGTAGGTAGCGCACAGGAGGGCGATTTGATGCAGGGCAAACAGGTGGTTCAGTTCGGAGCTTTCCAAACACTAGTGGTGCTGGCGGTATGCGCTGCTGGCATGCTATGGTGGGAGACGCTGGGGATATAGACGTCTGACTTCTACTGGCGCACAGAAAAAAATGTGGCGCCACGTAGACAAACTACGATCTTGATTTCTGCCGTGATAGATAGTTTTTTCTCATAGGCATAACATCCTTCACGGCAAGCTCGGCAGCTTCCTTCGCCAGCTCTGCGGAAGGGGCTTTACCATTGAGCAGTTCCTCTACGGCGTTCAATCTATTCGGTACGGGCGCTACGCCGCTCAACAGGGCCGTACGTCTTCGAACTTTTCGCCTGAAAGCTTGTATGCGTACGCGAAGCTCGCAAGCGCAAAGTCGATCGATTTACGGATACGCACTTTCTCGTCGCCAGAAACATAACCGGACATGTCCGGGACTTGCTACTGCGCTCGGCTATCGGTGCCTCCTGAATTGTTGCGCCTGCNNCCCTCCCATGTTGTTCGAGCCTAATGCGGTCATGTCGAGCGTGGATGCGTCGATCAACACAGCGGATTCAGATTCTTGCCCTTCTGATGTCGACGGGATCGTTCCGTCGAGCTGGCCTTC
>DBDD01000214.1:0-154 GCA_002293365.1 Christensenella sp. UBA941
TCGCTGCAAAATCATCATGGCGTATTTACGTATTCGGAGGGCGAAGAGCCAAACAGGAAGGTTATTATTGCGATGAAGCAATAATCATGTATAAAAAGATATCGCCGCCGGCGATATCTTTTTTTGAGAATCCAAAGGGCCTGCGGCCCTTTGG
>DBDD01000214.1:280-3057 GCA_002293365.1 Christensenella sp. UBA941
ATCGCGATAAAGCCGCATATCGCCGCGACGGCCGTGCCGATTAGGATAGGCGTCCAGTCGACGTTTGCAAACCCTGCCTCCAAAGCGTCTTTGCCTTGAAGAATAACGGAGCCTAGGATAATAGGGATCGACATCTGGAAGGAAAAATCCGCGGCAAAGCGGCGGTTCAGCCCGCTGAAAATGCCGCCGGAAATCGTAGAACCGGAGCGCGAGACGCCGGGGAATATCGCTATGCCTTGCATGACGCCCATGCCGAGCGCGTCCCACAGGCGCATACGGTTCAAGTCCTTTTTGCCCACGCTTATGCGGTCCGACAGCGCGAGAACTATTGCCGTAAAAAGGAATCCGAAGCCCAAAAGCCTCGCGCCGCCGTACATCTCTTCAAAGAAGTCTTGAAAAAAGAAGCCCGCGGCCGCCGCCGGTATCGACGCGATGATGAGCATAAACAGGCGCTTCCATACGCCCTTGCGGAAAATATCGATCAAGTCGGTAAAATATATCGCCACGACTGGCACAAGCGTGCCGAGATGCAGCATCGTATCGAAAAAAAGCGCGGCCTCGTTTATGCCGAATAGGTTTTGCAAAAGAACCAAGTGCCCGGAGCTCGAAACCGGCAGAAATTCGCTGAAACCTTGCACGATGCCGAGCAAAACAGCTTGGAATATCGTCATTATGTACCTCTCTAATTCATTTATGCTATATATTATATCTTGTTATGGTACCTCAAATTACCGCGAGTTTCAAGCGCGAAGAAAGGCGAGAGATTTGGTATAACGCTTACTTATCGCCGTAGTGGCCGTTGCAGTGGGCGACGAGCACCTTGCCGTTATCCAAGATTTTATAGGTCAAACGGTTCTTCTGGTCAATTGTACGGCTCCAATAGCCGGACAGGTTATCTTTTAAAGGTTCCGGGTGGCCGATCCCTTCATATGGATGGCGCATGATGTCTTTGTTAAGCGCGTTTATCTTTCTTAGCGTTCGCTTGTCCTCTATTTGCCAAGCCGTATACTCATTCCATCCGTCGAGAGTAAAACTCAGCTTCTCTATATCGATATCACTCATTTGCCATTGCCTCTAATTCGGCAAAAGACTTCGTGACGATTTCGCCTCGCTCCGCTTGGCCGGCCGAGTGCAAAATCCTCTCCAAACGCTCTCCTGTATAATAATCGTCGTAAGGCTTAAGCGCAAAAGGTATGGCCTGCTCCCTTATCGCCTGACGGAAAAAGACGTTGATAGCGCTGGACAAGTTAAGGCCTATTTTATTGAAAAGCATTTCGGCCTCCTGCTTGATATTCTCGTCTATGCGGATAGTCAAATTCGTTTGAGACATACCTTCAACCTCTTTTCTCATATATTGCACTTCTATTATTGACTATATCATGTGCATTGTCAATGCGAATATCCGGGAAGATTTTAGCTTGACATATTGCATCCTTTGCATTATAATAATTAATGCAAAGGAGGTGTGTTCGAATGCTGCTCAGGCTCGACTTCTCGGACGAAACGCCGATCTACCTGCAAATCCGCAACCAAATCGTCATGGGTATAGCCTCGGGCGCGCTAAAACGGGGCGAACGCCTGCCGACGATCCGCGCTCTGGCGAACGAATCGGGTATAAATATGATGACGGCGAACAAGGCGTACGCGCTTTTAAAGCAGGAGGGGTATATCGTCGCGGATAGACGCTCCGGCGCGCGCGTTAGCGATAAAACGCCCGATGCGCCGCAAAAGGCTCAGGAAGAATTGCGCCTCCTGGCCTCTCAGTTCAAGCTTGCCGGGCGGAACAGGGAAGAGTTTCTTTCGCTTTGCGAAGAGGCGTATGATTAATCTTGTAGGGAACGGTTCTAAACCGTTCCGTGACCATTAAACCACCTGTAGGGACACGATATATCGTGTCCGTGACCCCAGGGCCGCGACCCTAAACCAACGTTATCGATTAATCACGGACGCCATTTATGGCGTCCCTACAACGAATATTTTCCCGGAGGCATCAATATGAACATCATCCTAACAGTATCCTTCGCGCCGATAGTAATTATCTTATATTTCATGCTCCGCAGCGACGCGAAGGCCAAGCGCAATATCGTTTTGGGCATCACTCTCCCCTTCGCCGCGCGCGAATCGGAGGAGGTCAAGGCGCTCTGCGCGAAATATAAGCGCGTACTGGGTATTTGCTCGCTTATAGTGCTGATTCTGATAGCGCCCGCGTATTTCTTCCAATATACGTCCGTCGCCTTGACCTATATCATGACGTGGCTACTCTTTGCGATTGTGGCTATCGGGCTCGTATACGCCGCGTATAATCGCCGCCTTAAGCTGCTGAAAGCGGAGCGCGGCTGGTTCAGCGCGTACGCGGGCGTTACGCTGGTAGACATTGCCGCCGTTGAAAGGCCAAAACGCCTCTCGCTTTGGATATACCTGCCGCCGTTTTTGCTCTCGCTGCTCCCCATTGCGCTGGAATTGCTTCGCCCGAACGGCGACGCGGGGTACGCGCTCGTCTACGGCTCCCTCGCAATAACAATACCGCTGTTCGCGTTCTTCGGCTGGGCGATAACGCGCCAAAGGGCGGACGTTACCGACGAAAAGACCGAGCTGACGCTGGCGCTTACAAACGTTCGCCGCTATAACTGGAGCATATTCATGGCGCTCGCTGCGTGGCTCACGGGTGTATTCGCCACTGGCCTGTACTTTATGACTGGCGATCCGAGCGTCGTCCGCCCGATTGCCCTTTCGCTTACTTTCGTGCTGGCGATGATAGGCGTTGCGATGTACACGGA
>DBDD01000151.1 GCA_002293365.1 Christensenella sp. UBA941
TGTCGGAGGCGATTTACGGTTGCCTCCGTGTCGATGGCTTTCTTCTCTCACCCTCATTGTCTCACTCGTTTTCCTGCTTTGTCGGAGGCGATTTACGGCAAAGAAAAACCCCGGCTGTTGCCGGGGGAAGCGCCGAAGTTCTCAATTGATTTCTATTGGCGTTATCTGGGGCCAAGATCATACAAGTTAACACCAGATATAAACTCGTCAAAGTCGTTGCTGCGCCACGCGGATTCAATGATTGGTATATAAAGCTCCTTAATCTCTGCCGGGATATCGGGGGATTTCGCCGCTATTGTATACGCTCTTGAAAGCAAAGGCTCCGCTAATTTCGGATAACCCGAGAATTTTGCCGCAACCCCTATTTGATTGAAGCAAAACAGCATCTCTAACGCTGGCTCCTCAAAAAACGTGTCTTTTGCAAACAACGCAAACGCCAGTAATCGGAATGCCAGTCGGAGCACTTCGGGCTCCCGATCCGACTTCTGCGCTTCATTCATTTTATCGTGTTGGGTGTCATATAGGACATCAAGGAAACGCTTCAAGCTATCCCCATCGATCTCCGCCCATCGTTCGATGCACTTGCAAGAAGTTTTATGATCTATAATGAAGCACTTAAAGAACCAATCGGAAAAAATAGATCCAACCAGTGCTTTTGATGTACTATCGCTTAAGCCGTCGAGCGCCGTAAGCGCGTTTTCGAAATAGCCGTACGCTTTGAGAATGTTGTCCGGCAGCCGCTCCAGCTTTGCGGGAATCAGACCCACAGAGTCTTCCAGCCCCATATCCATATAGCGCGAACCAAGCGCATGATAGGCCATCGCGGTAAGAACGTTCTTCTCGCCAAAAAGCTTGCGGTTCGTTTTAAGCGCTTCATGCAGCTTTTCGACCGGCTCGCCTACAGAGGAAGTAAGAGCGGAAGATACGGAGGAAAACGCAGCCGAGCTCCACTTGGCGTAGTTTGGCTCGGCGTCCGCGGCGATACCGAGCAAATCTAATATCCGATTCTTAAATGTTTCCGCTAAGTCTTTTTTGTCTGCACATATACACAGCCAGTATAAGAATTGATATGCTTCCGTCAGCGCTGCGAGATACTGAGTTTTGTGCCGCCTTGTTTTGCAAATCTCAACAGACTTTTTCAGGTAACGCTCCGCTTCTTTTAATTCTTCCTGAAGAACCTTGAAGTAACCAATTCTATTGTAAACCATTGCGACGGACCAGTGGCGCTCCCCATAGCATTTAATTAAAATCTCAAGCGCTTTGTCGTGTTGCGACAGTACATAATCATAATCGTCTCCGGAAGCGTCCGGCTTATATAGGAGCAAGATCGTTTCGGCAAATTCAACGCTGTCGTCGCCGTACAGCTTTTCTGTAATAGCGAGCGCTTGTTTCGCGAAGGAAAACGCATCGTCGAGTCTAAGCAACAGAGCATTGACTATAGCACAAAAAACGCATAGCTTTCTGGCTAATTCCGTTTCATCATCGATTCTGGTTGCGGCAAGCTTCATAAGCTCAAGCGCGGCAAGGTTTTTATCGTATTCAAACTCGGCTTCGAGCAGTTTTCCAACGTCGGCGATTATTCCCTCAATCAGCTTCGCACACTTCACGCTGTCCGGCTTTAGCTCCCTATACGCTAAGTCGGAAACGACAGGGTGCAGCGATACATGCGGCGTTCCGTCGCGGTCGTCCTCTTGCACCCATCTGCGGTCTATGAGCCAATTCAGATCGGTATAATCCTTATCGTCATACTCGTCGCTTTTATACCGTTCGTACAGCGCCCAATCGTAAAACGTCTCCTTCGCCATACCGCCATACGGCACAATCGCCATATTCGTCATGATAAAAGCGTAGTTTTCGTTCGCTATTATGTCCTCCATATTGAACAGGCTGCGGATATGCCCGTAGACGACGTCTTCGCGATCCTTGGCGCTTATTTCTTCCTTTTCGACGGCAATTTTTGTGCGCAGCTTCGGGTCGAGCCCTTTTTGCAGGCGTGCGAGCATTTCATCGGGCGCAATACCGCTCTTGCGCATGGCCGTCGCTATGAGCATGACGGTCATCGTGTGCCCAAGTACCAGGCGGATAATGTCCATCACGACGGATTCCAGTCCGCCCGGCAGCGGGGCTTCATAGTATTCGCGGAATAACGCCAAAAGATCGCCTTCGCTTTTCATTTCGGTGATTTCTATGAAGCTGCCGCCGTGCTTTTCCCGCGACGTGAATATAATCTTATAATCCCCCGAAATGAATTCGTCGAAATGGTCGTCGGCGGCGGCGTTGTAGTTATCGACTACAATTAAAGTATTGCCGCCGTTTTCACGCTTTAAAATAGCCATCTTATCGCGGAAAATATACTTAATGGCTTCGCTTCCGTATTTTCTTTCGTATTCGGCGGCCTTTAAGCTGTCGAAGCCCCTGAATTCCAACGAATGCGCTATAGTCGTACGTAAGTCGCCGCTATACGAGGCGAACTGAATGACGTCGTATTTGTCTTGAGAATCCCAAGCGTAGCTTTTAGCCAGCTCGGTTTTCCCGATACCGCCCATTCCTTCTAATATGACGTAGCCGCTCGTTTGCAGGCGCTCGTCGATCTTCTCAATTTCATCTTCGCGGCATATAAAGTGGCTGCTGGGCCGCTTGGGGCTGTTGATAAGCGTAATTTTCTGCGCCAGCTCCTTTAGCGCTTCGATCTTTTCACGCATCTCGGCGACGCTTTTCAATCGCAGCGCCGGGCTGTTTGCGAGATTCTTTCTGAAAAATTCGTTTATCTCGTCAACAAGCAGCTTTGACGCGCCTTTAAAGCGGCCCTCGCCGCTTGTGAAAAGCCAGCGCGATAGAACGGTGCGGTTCATCTCTTTGAGCTGACTGTTTATCAAAAGCGAAAAGAAAACGGCGGCAAGAGAAAATATATCCGCCGCGGGGCCGAGCTTTGCTTGCGCGTTGGCTTTTCGAAGCTCCGGAGCGGAGTAGCCTTCTTTGAACGACGGAAAAAACGCTTCGTGAGCGCCTGTAAGCGAATAAGCGCTGTTATAGTCGATCATGCGCATGACGTTGGAGCAGAAAATATTGTCGGGCGATATGTCCAGGTGCAGATAGCCGTTTTCGTGTATCGGCTCTATAGCTTTTAAAATTTCGAGCATACAATCGCAGATTTGAACGAAATCTTTATCTTTATAGTAGCCGAGGAGTATCCTTTCGTACAGCGTTTCGCCGCTTTCCGTTTGTATAATGGTATATAGCGTGTTGTTGGCGGGTATCGGCTTGGAATAGCCTAAAAACCATGGATTGTTGTTTTTGTTTTTGTCGTCGTGGCGCAGTTTGTCGACGATGTCCGATTCGCGCATGACGCGCGCTTTCATGCGCGCTTCAGTCTCTCGCGTTTCAGGATTGAAAACAACCGAGCCGTCCGCTTCGCGCCGCTTAACAAAACTGTGCGGAAAGAATTCTTTAATAACGCAGTAGTCGGCTCCGTCGATAGGGCGGGCTTTATAGACGTAGGAAGAGCCGCCTTCGCCCGCCTTGCTTATAAGCTCGTACGTGCTTGAGTCCAAGCGTATCGTCTGTATTTTTACGTCCAGCAGGGAGCTCATTATGCTTCGCTTTCGCCAATGCTTTCTTCTGAAAATAGCCGCTCCATAACCTTGCGGAGTCTCGCTACGGCCTCGTCGCTTGCGTCTTCGTCCTCGCTTATTGTATCGTTGCTTTCCTCTTCGCTCGCGCCTGCGGCGAAAGCGTAATACAGCGAGTTCATGATTACCCAATCGAGCGGGTGGCGCGGATCCAGCAGCGGCATTCCGCAAGGCTCAAGCAATTCGTCGTTAATCGTTTCGATACAGTTTTCGAACTCGGCCTCCGCTATAGCGCGCTTTTCCGCATCCGGCAGCGTCTTGTCGCAGGCCGGTGTGCCCCCGAAGGCGTATAGCCACAATAGGAGCAGGTGTTTGCGCTTGACCTCCGTTATCCTCTTGCGCTGTTTGTTCTCGTCATCTAGTTTTTTATTCTTTTTCGGGTCGCCCGAGGCGTTTATTTCGGCCGCGGTGGTACGCGAAAGCGAGTCCTCGGCAATTTTCCCAAGCACGTCCTTCAAGATGGCTTTATGATCTTTTAGAGTCGGTATGCCTAAAGCAATATCATTAAATATCTCATCGAATGTCTGAATATCCTTGTAAAAGCCAATGGGATCCTCGTTATGCTCTTCGCCCATTTTCTTCCGCTCTCTTTTTTCGTCGTTGAATGGCTCTTGCTTTGCTTTTGCTTTAATTTCGTTAAATAAAGCCATGAACATTTCGTATGCGCGCCTGCGGAACGAGCCGAATTGAGCTTTATAGTTGTTGATTAGGCAGCGAAGCTCATCGATCGTTTCAATGCTTTTGATTTTGTTGTCGAAAAATGCGGTCACGTTACGGCCGATCCTTTCATCGTAGGCGGGATTCGGATTTGGATTCGGTTTTTCTTCGGGATTTTCAAATTCTTCGATAAGCGCTTTGGCTTGGTCGTACTCAAGCTTTGCGTCCAAGCAATACCTGTATATCAAGTCTTTATAATCGCGCGCGTAAAAGCCGTCAAGCCAACAGCTTTGCATGAGAAACCACGACGCTTCATTAGCGTTCATATGCAGGGCAAAGGCGATTTTGACGGCGGATTCTTTTGTAATCGATTTTTTATTGCCGCTTAGCCAATTTGAGACATTCATACTGCCGCACGTCTTGCGCAGCTCTTTTACGATTTCTTCGCGGGATTTGTTTGCGGTCTTGGCTCTTTGCGCGATTTCCCTCTCCAGCTCGTCTTTTAGCGTTCGCATCGGGAAATCGTCGCTTAAAAGCCGTACGGTGTCCTCGATATCCAAAGCCGCGTGCTGTTTTATTAATTCATCCATATAGTTGGTTTTTGCGTGTAGGTCTAAATTAATATTGTGATCCATAGAATTACTCCCGTCTTCTTATGTAAAGGGCGTATATGCTTACGGTTATTATATCATATTTTCGTCGAAATGCACCATAAAATGTATATTAGATAATCAAGCACGCAACCGCCGCTATTAAACAGGCGACAAAGTAGACCGCGCCGTATATTGCTAAATGCTTGGGCTGCCAGGAGCGCGTACCCGCGATTTTGGTAGCCATAACTGCCCACATGTTTTGATATGCCATAAAAAATGAATTGCCGGCCATGACGAACAGAGGGATCCATATAAGCGGATCGATGCCGTACGCGGCGTTAATAGCGGGTAATACGGGGATCAATACGGCCATGGTCGGAATGAACGCGATATCGATGAAGTGCCATAGATGCAGGATAAGAAACATGACGAGGATAAATAGCGCCTCGCTGCCGGCAATAGGCCTAAGCGCGGGGACGATAACCCCGCTGAGCCAATTGGAAACGCCCGCTTCCGTTAGTATCGCGCCCAGGCCCAGCGACATGGAGATATAGACGACCGTATCCCAGCTTATGCCCGTTGATATATCGTCCGGCTTTAATACGCCCAGCGCGAAAAAAGCGACGACGGCGGCAAGGCACACGGCGGCGTCCGGCAAAGAGTGAAGCCTGCCGGTAATAAAGAAAGCGAATACCAGAAGGAGTATGACGGCCGAGCTCTTTTCGTCCCTGGAAAGCCTCGTCTTCTCTTTTGCCCGCAAGGATTCAAAAACAACCGCGGAAAGCTTATCCTCCGGCCGCAATGCGAAGCAGCCCGCGACGACGAGCAGCAAAGAAGTTAAGACCATAGGCGCGAGCATGGCTGAAGACCACGTATGAAATTGAAGCAAATTTGCCATTTCGGGCACAGCGCCAAACATGCCCTGTATGATCGGGCCCCAAAGGGAACCGGTAAGCCAGCCCCCGCCGGGCAGAAGCGCCATGGCGAACGCCGTAAGCATTATAAGCGAGTTGCCCTTTGAATTCTTTTTAAGCTCGCACAGCTCGCAGCACTGTACGGCCACAGGCGTCATAATGGCTATCCGAACGGTGATTGACGGCGTGAAAGCGCTTAAAACGACGCCGATTACTGCCCATGCGGCGATAAGAGAGGGATACGACGGGCGGAACAGACATATCACGCGCAGCGCGATACGCTTGCCAAGCCCGGTCTTGTGCAGTACCGTTCCGAAGAAAAGCGCGGGGATCAGCGTCCAGATGGCGGGCTGCGTAAAGCCGGAAAATACGGTTGCGGGCTTTAATCCGGCGAGGAGCGAAAAACATGCGAGAAAAAGCCCTCCGATAGATAATGGCAGGTTCAGCGGCCGCATAACCCATAAGCCGATCGTAATAAGCATGCCGGAAACCATCATATGCCCCTGACTGCTTAAGCCGGGAGCAAAAGGGCTTGCGAATATAATCCATAACGCGGGCAATACGAATATCGCAAAGCCCGCGTGTTTTAAATTGCTTAGATGCTTAGGGTTTATCATTGTTCAAGCGCTCAACCGGATTATCGAGGTACGCACGGCGGGAAAGGATGATGCTTTTCGTAGACATATCCGGCTTTTAGTACAGCCGCGTCGCCTCCCGCTTTGCCCATTAGCATCAACCCCGCCGGTAACCCCTTCGAAGTTAGCCCGCACGGAACGCTTAGCGCGGGAGCGCCGATTATATTCGCCAGCCGCGTATGGTGGTCGCACATGAACTTTGCCGGCTCTTTTTGGCCCTTCAGCACGATCTCGGTCGTGCCGATTTCATAGGCGGCCATAGGCAGCGAAGGAACGGCTATTACGTCGGCGGACGAACACGCCTCCTCCCATGCCCTGGTCAGCTTATCCCTGTTTTGAAGCGCCGTTATGTATTCGGCCGCCGTAAACGTCAAGCCGTGCTCTATTCTCGATTTGATGCCAGGATTATATCCGCTCGTCCTCTCCTGTATCCGGAATGCGCTTTGATGATACTGCGCCGTTTCAGACAGCAAGATTACGACCGACGTTTCCGGCACGATGTCGAGATAGGGGATTGTCAACGGCTTTATAGTCGCCCCAAGCTCCCGAAGCTCCCCGATCGCGCTTCGAACCAGTTTTTCGACGTCCTCGTCCGTTTTGTCGAAGAAGTAGTTTTCAGGTACTCCAACGACGACGCCTTTAAGATCATCAGAGCCTTTTAAAGCTTCGACGAATTCGCTCGGCCCGCTTTTATATCTTACAGGTGAGGGATCGTATTCGTCAAAGCCGGTTATCAGATCCATCGTAATAGCGATATCCATAACGCTGCGCGCCAGCGGGCCGGTATGGTCGAGCGTGAAGCTTGCCGGAACGACGCCGTAAAGGCTTGTCAGGCCCCTGGAAGGCTTAAATCCGACGACGCCGCACAAGGCGGCCGGTATGCGGATCGAGCCGCCAGTATCGGAGCCCATCGCCATATAGGCCATCCCTGTGGCGACGGCTATGGCCGAGCCGCCGCTGGAGCCGCCGCTGATAAGCTTCGGATTCCAAGGGTTCCGCGTCGGGCCGCGAAAGGACAGCTCGCCGCTGGCGCTGAAGGCAAATTCGCTGGTATTCGTTTTGCCCATCAGGATCGCCCCGGCTCCGCGGAGCCTCTTTGTAATAGTAGCGTCGTAATCCGGCTTGAAATCGGCCAGCAATTCGGAGCCCGCGCTCGTGAGTACTCCCTTGGTATAGAATAAATCCTTCAGCGCGATCGGTATGCCGTACAACAGGCTCTTACGCCCTGTATACCGCCCGGCTTCCAATTTCTTAGCCTCTTGCTGGGCTTCGTCAAACAGCGTCGTGACATAGGCGTTTAGCTCGCCGCCAAGCGCTTGAGTCCGCCTTATGGCTTCTTCGACGAGCTCCAAAGGCGATATCTTTTTTTGGCCGATAAGGGAGGAGGCCTCCCATATCGGCATCATCGCAATATCCTTCATCGCTATCACCAGCCGATTCGCCGTCAGCCCGTTTGGAGTACGCCGCCGCCGCTGTTTTTCGGCCTTCGAATGAATTGCACGACAAGCACGGCCGCCATAGCGACGATTCCGATCATGAGCAGGAAGAGATACCGCTCGGCAAAGAAGACGATCGTCGCGCAGCAGCCGATCGCCAGCAGTACGCGTTCGAGCATGCTCATCTTCGCGAACAGATGGCCGCACCAAACGACCTGGAAGGCCAGATTTACGACGATAACCAGGACGATATCGATCCACGTCCAAGGATTGGCCGCGTCGCTCATCAGGCAAACCGCCGGGGCGTAGACCATCAAAAACGGCATAAGGAACCCCGTCGCGGCGACTTTACAGCTTTCGATCGCCGTCGGGCCGTACTTTGAACCGGCCTGCTTGCTCGCGACCAGCGAAACAAGCGCGACCGGAGGCGTAATGGTGGAAAACGCCGCGGGATATACCGTAAAGAAATGCGCCATGGCGTACGGAATGCCCATTTCGAGCAAAACGGGAACAGCGAACGCCGCGGCGGTAAAGTACGCGGCGGTGGATACGCCCGCCATACCGGCGACGATGCTCGTAATATATAGGATTACGAGCGCTACGAACATAGAGCCGCCGCTCCACGTTTCGATACCCGACGTGAGCTTGATGCCCAGCCCGCTCGACGTAAACGTCGCGACGAGCATGCCTATTACCGAGCATACGCAGCCGACCTTGGCGCCCGATATGCCGCCGTCGATCAGCCCGTCTATATAGTCCTTGAATTTTGGGCGGTAGGCCTTAGGCGTCATGACGCTAGTAACAATAACGGAGATAATCGCCCAAAACGCGACGGTGGGTACCGAAAAACCAAAAGCGAACAGCACGATTATCAGCACAAACGGCACGAAAAACCCTACGCTCTTGTATTTGAGGATATTCTTGTCGACCTCGGGCGCTTTGGTGATCTTTTTGCTCATAACAGGATGCTTGGCCGCGTTCAGCGCGCAGTAGACGCATAGCGTGCCGTAATATATGAGTGCGGGCAATAGCGCCATCTTGCATATTTCGATATAGGGCACTCCGGAAAAACCGGCCATGGCGAAGGCGATGATGCCCATTACAGGCGGAAGAATCTGGCCTCCGTTCGCGCCCGCCGAAAGGATAGCCGCGGATTGTACGCTCGTGTAGCCGTCCTCTTTCATGCCGCTGATACAGTAGGGCCCGGTTATGGCGACGTTGGCCACGCCGCTGCCAACTACGGAGCCTACAAGCGCGGTGTTAACCATTGCGATTAGCGCGGAACCGGAGCGAAAACGCCCGACGATCTTTTTGCCGAATTCGTAGAAGAAGGACTGTATGCCCGTCGCGCCCAAGAGGCCTCCGAATACGGAGAAAAGGAACACGAAATCCGCGGAAATATAAGTCGCCTGGTCGAATAGGCCGGTTTTTAGGCCGATGGATAGATTCGCTATGGTCTTTTTAAAGGAATACGACGTCGTAGTAAACGGCTCCGGCAGATACTGACCGAAAATTGGGTATATGACGACCAGGAAAACAAGAATAGGTATAAGCAAGCCGTATCCAAGGTAGCATGCGTAAAACGCCAGCACCAGCATAATAGCGCCGACGATAACGTCCACATTAGTGCTCGCCCACGACCTGGCGCGCAGCATTTCGATATCCGTCGCGATATAAATCAAAAACGCCGCCGTCAGAGTCAAAGCGGCCATCAGTATGATCGTATGAACCTTGCTTTTCGATTTTTGAATGGTGAGAACAAAGATGATAGCGTACGAAAATGCGATATGGCAGGCCAAGTAGACTTCCGCGTCTATAAAGCTTATCTGCGTGTAGAGTATGTGTATACCGACCATGACGAGCGCCAGCACGCCGAGCAGCGTTTTGACGGCCTTATCGCTCATGATCCCGTTTGTGCCGACAGTGCGTTTCAGCTTTTCTTCCACTGCCAAGAACCTCCTTCACTGGATTTTCCCTCTTCGGAGTCCAATTTGGGAGACAAGGGGCCTTGCGGCGAGGCCCCTTGTCTATAAAACCTCATTAACTTTTGCGGATCTCTTTACGGAGCGGGCGTCGGGCGCGGAACGTCGCGCTGCGGAACGGGTATGTTCCGTTCGGCGTAGAAAGCCGCTGCGGCGGGGTGGATGTATTCCGGCGTGTCGAGCCTTGCCATGGATTCCGGGGATATGAAGCCGCCGTTGGGAATGTAGCTTACAAATTCCGAGGAATAATCGCACATGACTCTCAGGAACTCTTGGATAACGTCTTCCGGCAGGTCTTTATGGCAGCACCAGCCCAGATAGTCGCCCATGATCGTAACGGGCTCGTTGAACTCCGGATCGTACTTGCCGGCCGGTACGGTTATAAGCTCCGGCAGGATGTGATGGTTGTACTTGTCCTTGGCCTGCATAAGGAACTCCGGCGGATCGTAGGATATGTACGAAATCTCGTTGCGCGTAAGCAGTTCTGCGATCGCCGGCTGCGGCGTCCATTCGGTATAGTCGGGGCTCAGCGCGAAGAAGCTTGCGAGGATGGCGTCGACCTTCCTGTCCGTCAGGGAGTTAACCGCCGTGCCGTAGGACTGATATTCGAACCGGATATCGAGCCCCATCAAGCTGAACATCTCTTCCTGTAAATCCACGCGCGGCATGTTCGGCTTAACGCCCAGGCCGACCGATTTCCCGTCGAGATCCTGAAGCGTCTTGATATCGGGATTGTTCGTCACAAATCCGTTTGCGACAAGCCCGAAGGTCGCGAGAGTTCTAAAGTCGTAGTAGGGGCCTTCGTATGGCGGCAGGCCGATAAGCGCGTCTTCGATCGTAAGATATACGATAGCGGAGGTGCGTTTGTCGGGTTCGTTGATTAGCAGCATAGCGGAATCGTTCGGGCCCGGAGATTCCAAGGCGTTGGCGCGCAGCCAGGTGCTGTGCTTGTTCAGCAAATCCGCCATAGCCACGCCTAAAACGTAGGTGCTTGTCCCGTTTGCGTTCGTATAGATTTCGAGATTGAACGGTTCATGTTCTTCAACGGGCGCTGCCGGAGCGGGTTCTGCCGGAGCGGCGGGAGCGGGCTCGG
>DBDD01000357.1:0-6576 GCA_002293365.1 Christensenella sp. UBA941
GGGCGAGCGCGCCCGCAAGCTCCCGCGCCCGAAGGCGCCCAAATGGCACGGCAAGGCGCGGTACAAAGCTCCGCGCCGGGTGTCATACAGATGCAGCCCAAATTGAAGCCAGAAGCGAAGCCTATATCGAAGCATAAAGCGAAGCGTATGGCGAAGCGTAAAGCGAAGCGTGAAGCAGCGCAGCGTATAGCGGAGCTTGAAGCGCAGTCGAAAAAGCCATGGTTAGAATCGCAATTAGAAGATTATCTGAATCTCAAAAATACATTGCTTGGCGTCTCCGCAAACGCCAATCGGGAAGCCAATGCGAACATGCTGGCAAATCAGCTTCTTTTTATTCAAAACCAGTTGGCTGATGAAGAGAAGAACGGCGCGTACGACGACATGCGCACCTTCATAATGAGAGAGCTGTTCGATATTGACGAGACCGGCGTCAACGCAAGACCAGGACGTTTGCGCGAATTCGAACAATTCTGGGGGAAGCAATTCGTCGTTTTGGGCAATACGCCGACCGGCCGCTCGCTTTTTACTCAGATTTATGAACGCCGCTATGGCATAGACCCAAAGCGATTACAAATCGGCGAAAACAATACGGATATGAATAACCCCTCCACCGAAGCCATGCACATTGATCCGGATCATAGAGACAAGGGAGATAACTTTGCAGTCTACGATCCGGTTAAGGACATAATGCGGCCGGGCAAGGGAGACGATTCGTATGTCTTTTTACAGGACTTGCAAATGTCAAAGCTGCTTTATGAGAATACGAAAGGGCCTCAGAAATATGAGCCCTTGGTGACGGCGGCTCATGAGATTATTCACGGCCTGCATAATATAACAGGCACCGATCAAAGAGGGAAGCTAAAAAAACAGCAGGAATATAAAAAGCCGGAGAACGATCAAGGCATCTCGCTCGAAGAAAACGCGACAACGATGTTCGGCATGAACAGTACGGAAGAGAACGAGGGATATTTCTCGGAAATGTATAGAGACGCGGATAACCCCGAGGCGGAAGAAAAAGCGCGCAGAATATTCAAGGTAAACGAACAGCGCGTCAGGGTAGACGTAGGAATGCCGAAGGGCGACACTTACAGAATACGGCATCTCGATCCAAACAATTTCGATCCGACCTTCCTAAACCCTCCGGAGCTACTGAACGCCCCGGACGGCGAGGATAGCGAGGACGCCGCGTCCGTTCCGAGAGCTATGAGAACGCCTTATATTACGCCGAAGGAATACGCGGTTTTCGAGAAGCAGACCCGTCTGAAGACATTGGCCAGGGAAGGGCTAATGCTCTATAGCAAGTGGTATAAACTCAGAGATAGTTGGCCCAAAGAGGGGAATATCTATTGGTTTAATCAAATTGAGCCGCTCAAAATGCAATACGAGAGCTTGAGCAAGCAAACGAAAGACCGCATCAAGGAAATGGCATGCGATCCCAGAAACAAACGTACGTCAGATGTGACTAATGCCTACCTGGGCTTTATGGACGATACGAAGGCCGGAGTCGAGCACTTTTTGCGCCCGCAGAAGCCGCAAGCGCAGAAGCCGCAAGCGCAGAAGCCGCAAGCGCAGAAGCCGCAAGCGCAGAAGCCGAAAGCGGGGAAGCCAAAGTCCTAAGCGCATGTTTAGCGGCTAAAAGCATATTTCCGGCCGCAAAGCTAAAGTATCAAACAGCAATCCCCATAGCTAAAGAACCGATATTTCTCCTCAATAGCGTGCGCATAAGCCCTAAGCACGGCCTCCCGCCCCGCGAAGGCCGAAACGAGCATGATCAGCGTCGATTCCGGCAGATGAAAATTGGTTATAAGCGCGTCCACGGCCTTGAATTTATAGCCGGGCGTTATGAATATATCCGTCCAGCCGGATAGCGCCTCCCAGCCCGAGCGCGCCGCGCTTTCGAGCGTGCGGCAGGAGGTAGTCCCCACGGCAAAGACGCGCCCGCCCCGCGCCTTGGCGGCCAGAACGCGCGCTTTGGCGTCTTCACTTATCTCGTAGTATTCGGAGTGCATAGCGTGGTCTTCGACGTTTTCCGCCGAAACAGGCCGGAATGTGCCGAGGCCGATATGTAAAAGGACTTCGATAATATCCACGCCCTTAGCCCTTATCGCCTCAAGCGTATACGGCGTGAAGTGCAGACCTGCCGTCGGCGCGGCGGCCGAGCCAGGCTCCTTGGCGTAGACGGTCTGGTAGCGCTCCTTCTCGGATTTTTCATGGATATAAGGCGGCAAGGGCATCTCGCCCAGTGCTTCCAAGCGCTCTTCGAATACGCCGCTGTATTCGAACTCGACGAAGCGCCCTCCGCCTTCCGACGAGCCCTTTACGACGCCGGTAAGCCCGTCGCCAAAGCGGAAGCGTTCGCCTGTTCGCGCTCTACGCGCGGGTTTTGACAGCGCCTCCCAAACGTCGCCGTCCGCGGTTCGTTTAAGCAATAGAAACTCCACGCGCGCGCCCGTTACTTCATTTATGCCAAAAAGCCTAGCCGGTAAGACGCGCGTGCGGTTGATAACCAGCGCGTCGCCAGGGCGAAGATATTCAAGCAGATCAGGGAATTTTCGGTCGAAGAGCCTGCCCGTTTGCCTTTCGAGCACTAAAAGGCGCGATTCGTCCCGCCGCTTGGGCGGATGCTGCGCGATAAGCTCTTCGGGAAGATCGTAGTGAAAATCAGAGGTTTTCATAAGCTAAACAGCGAAAGCTGGTCGCTCTCCGGCAGGCCGTCGAGGCATCCCGCCTCGCGCAGCCGTTCGACGACCGTTTTGGATATCTTCGAACGCGAAACCAAGTCCTCGATAGATAGGAACTCGCCATGCTCGCGCGCCGCGGCGAGCTTTTTCGCCGCCTCGACGCCTAGGCCGGGTACCGTAGAAAACGACGGGCGCAGGCCGCCTTCTTCCATGGTGAACTTGTCCGCCTGCGAGTGCGTAAGCGACAGCGGCAATAGCTCAATGCCGCGCAATTTCATCTCCATGACGACCTCCAGCACAATAACCAGGCTCTTTTCCTTGCTGGTGGCGTCCTTTTTCTTTTCGAGTTCCTGTATGCGCTTCCGGATCGCCTCGGCGCTCCCTGTGGATTCGAAATAGTCGAAAGCGTCGGCGCGGACGCTGTAGTAAGCGCAATAATACGCCGCGGGCATATGTACCTTGAACCACGCGATACGGAACGCCATCATAACATACGCCGCCGCGTGCGCGCGCGGGAACATGTACTTGATCTTTTTACAAGAATCGACGAACCATTTCGGAACGTTTTTTTCCGCCATAGCCGATTCCATGTCGGGCGTAAGCCCTTTGCCCTTGCGTACGTTTTCCATGATCTTGAACGACATAAGAGGATCGAGCCCGTAGCGTATCAGCGCGTTCATGATGTCGTCGCGCGTGCAAATGCACTCCGGCAGCCGCGCGATTTTATTCGCAATCAGGTCTTGCGCGTTGCCGAGCCAAACGTCCGTGCCGTGCGAAAGGCCGGATATGCGCACAAGCTCCTCCATCGTCGTCGGCATAGTATCCTGGAGCATCTTCCGAACAAACGGCGTACCAAATTCGGGGATGCCCATGGAGCCGACGGGGCACTTGAGCTCCTTTTCAGTGATTCCAAGCGCGTCTACGCGCGAAAAGATCGACATGGTTTCCGGGTCGTCCAAAGGGATCGACTTTGGATCGACGCCGGTCATGTCTTGAAGCGCGCGCAGCATCGTCGGGTCGTCATGGCCGAGGATATCGAGCTTGACAAGCACGTCGTGCAGCGAGTCGAAGTCGAAGTGCGTCGTTATTACGCCGCCGGACTTATCGTCCGCGGGGTGCTGAATCGGCGTGAATTGGTGGATATCCATGTCCTTCGGTACGACGACCATGCCGCCCGGATGCTGCCCTGTCGTCTTCTTTACGCCGCTGCACCCGAGTTTTAGCCTGTCGAGTTCCGCTTGACGGACGGTTTTACCGGTTTTTTCGAGGTATTTCTGTATGTAGCCGAAGGCCGTCTTTTCCTGAATAGCCGAAATCGTACCGGCGCGGAAGCAATAACCTTCGCCAAAGAGCTTCTCCGCGAATTTATGCGCGACGGGCTGGTATTCGCCCGAAAAGTTCAAGTCTATATCGGGGACTTTATCCCCCTTGAAGCCCAAAAAGGTTTCAAAGGGAATATCAAAGCCGTCTTTTAGAAGCTTTTCGCCGCATTGCGGGCAGTCCCTGTCGGGTAAGTCGCACCCGCAGGCGCTTTTTTGAGTATCGACGTCGAAGTCCGTAAACTTGCACTTTGGGCAGACGTAATGCGCCGGCAGCGGATTGACCTCCGTGATGCCCGCCATAGTCGCTATGAACGATGAGCCGACGGATCCGCGCGAGCCGACGAGATACCCGTCCGAGAGCGACTGCTTTACGAGCTGCTGCGCGATATAATACAGTACGGAGAAGCCGTAGGTTCTTAGCGCGTGTAGCTCTTTATCGAGCCGCGCCTGTACGGCGGGATGCGGATTGTCGCCGTAGCGTTCGCGCGCGGCTTCGAGCGAGGAGTGCTCAAGCGCATCCTCCGCGCCTGGGATCTTGGGCAAGCACGTATCCTTTGGGAACGGGCGAAGCGCCTGACACATTTCCGCGATTTTGCGAGGGTTGTCGACGACGATTTCTTTTGCCCTATCGCCGAGGTACGAAAACTCTTCGAGCATTTCGTCCGTGGTTTTAAAATATAGCGGGGCCTGCATTTCCGCGTCGGAATAGCCCAGAGACGCCATAATTACCTCGCGGAATTTTGCGTCCTTCGGCTCCAGAAAATGTACGTCGCCCGTCGCGACGCAAGGCTTATTCGTTTCGTCGGCGATTTTTAGCAGGCGCTTGTTTATTTCAAGCAGCTCCTCCTCGCTTTGGACTTTCCCGGAGCGCAAAAGGAACGCGTTGTTGCCGCGCGGCTGTATCTCGACAAAATCGTAGCGCTTGGCAATATCGCATAGCTCGCCGTCGCTCGCGCCGTTTAGCAGCGCCTGATACAGTTCGCCAGATTCGCACGCCGTGCCGATAATCAGACCCTCCGAGTGTTTTTCAAGCAAGTGCCTCGGAATACGCGGATGGCGGTAGAAATGCTCGATGTGCGACGCGGATACGAGCTTGTACAGGTTCATAAGCCCCGTCGCGTTCTTTGCGAGCAATATTATATGGTATGTTTTCGGCTTTTCCTGTTCGTTTTGACCGGGCAGCAGATAGCCCTCCAAGCCGAAGATGATCTTTACGCCGTGCTTTTGCCCCGCGTCGTACGCCGCCGGGAACGCCTGCACGACGCCGTGATCCGTAATAGCCAAAGCGTCGTGCCCGAAGCGCGCCGCCGCTTCCACGGCCTTTTTAACGTCCAGCATGCCGTCCATCGCCGAAAGCTGGGTATGCAGATGCAGCTCCACGCGCTTTTCTTCGGCGGTATCCTCGCGCCCTGAACGCTTTACGCGTACGATGTCCTTGGGGGTGATGACGAACGCGTGCGTAAAGTCGTCTATGATGCACTCGCCGCGTACGCGGTACCATTTGCCTACAACGAGCGCGTCGGAAAGCTTCTTGCCCTTCTTCGCGTCGAGCATGAGCTTAAACGTCAGCGTATCGGTATAGTCGGACAGCGTGAATTGAAGGATTAGCTTGCTGGTGTTGCGCGTTTCCGTTTCGCGCTTGGAGATTAGCTCGCCCTCAATAGTAACGCGGCCCGATAGCTCGGAGATCGTCTCCATTGCCGAGGGCGGCGCGTCGAACGCGGTTCCGAGCAATATATCCGCTTTGGAAATAGCTTTTTTAGGCGCGGCTGCGCGCACGGCGTTTTTTTGCGCCGCGGGCGCTTTTGGCGCGTCGATACTTAGCTCGACCAAACAGCCGGGAAATTCCGTTTCAAACGCGCGCAGCGCTTGAAATCGCAACGCTTCCGGTATGGGAATATTGCTTTTTGCGCTCACGCTGAGCTTTCGAGATTCGGGGTCGATCTGTACCGTTTTTACCTGAAGAAGCTCTTCGGGCACGCCGTGCTTGCGGAAGAGCTTCAGCCATGCGGGTTCGGTTGCGTTTGGATTGGACACGATAACTGCCTTTCTTATGTAGGGTCGGGCTTCCATGCCCGACCGTGACGTAAAATTCATACTTTTATTTGTAGGAGCGTACTGTGTTCGCCCGCTGCCCATAACGTCTTACATTCTCATCGCACAAGGACGGATTGCAATCCGACAGCATGTAGGGACGCCATATATGGCGTCCGTGACCAAAACAAACGTTCGCGATAAAAATCAGCGTTGTCGGTATATCACGGACGCGATTTATCGCGTCCCTACAAAATGCATGCCGGTTTATTGGGTCGCGGGCGAACACAGTTCGCCCCTACATAAATTCGTTATGCTTTATAGCACGAAACGATCTAAAGGCGCCATGTCCGAATACGCCGTCAGATGCTCGCGCACGTACGCCTCGTCGATTATNNCTTTTCGATTTCGTCGAGCAGCAGCGCGACGGATTCCGACGCCGGCAGCGAGGCCAGCTTTTTGCCTTGTTTGAATACGACGCCGCCCGTCTCGCCGAATGCGACGCCTATATCCGCTTCGCGCGCCTCGCCGGGGCCGTT
>DBDD01000357.1:6602-6865 GCA_002293365.1 Christensenella sp. UBA941
CTTTCGAGCTCCACGGCGCATCGTCCGCACGTCGGGCAGGAGATAACTTCGATCCCGGACATGCGTACGCCCGCCGAACGCAGGATCAGATACCCCGCCTTGACCTCTTTGAGAGGGTCGCCCGTCAGCGAGACGCGTATCGTATCGCCTATGCCGTCGAGCAAAAGCGCGCCGATGCCTATGGCGGACTTGACGAGCCCTTGCGCCGAAAGGCCCGCTTCTGTAACGCCCAGGTGCTGCGGGTAGCGCGTGCGCGCGGACAT
>DBDD01000257.1:0-147 GCA_002293365.1 Christensenella sp. UBA941
CTCCCGTGCCGCGCTTCGTGCTCCGCTGCGGGCGCATCGTAGCGCCTGCCGCCTGCCGGCACCTCGCGCCGTATCGTATTTACAGCGGGGAAACCCTCCGCCCCCGGCGAATACGGTTCATGTACGGAATCGGGATATCCGCCGTAT
>DBDD01000257.1:249-815 GCA_002293365.1 Christensenella sp. UBA941
TTCTTTTCTACGAGGCCGTCGCGGGTCATGCGCTGGACCTTTTTGCCTCGCTTCTTAAATTCCCTTGCCGTAAGTATCACCTCCCGCGGTCGATGGGAACGCTAAACCGGCTTATATGGTATGCCGATGAAATCGAATACCTTGCCGTAGCCTAAAGTGTTGATGCAGTAGTCGTATTGCTCCGGGTGGCTTAGAGCCATGCGCTGGAATCTGTTGGGCTGCCTCTCCAAGTGTGCCCCGCAGGGACAGAACATACAGCCGGTTCGGTGAGCCCCGGTGGTTCGCCATCTGCCGCTGTCCTCCACAATATCGCCGTAGATTGCGGAATAAGCGATATCGTTTGCTTTAAGATAACGGAGCACGTCGGCCTCAGTCCAAAAAGATAGCGGTTTGCTTGTGGGATTGTTCTTGCGATAGATGCTGTGTCCATACTTTAGAAAGGTTGTTTCCCTGCGCCGGCTCTCACAAGCCATTATTCCCGTCATGGCCGCGCGGCCTGTTTCCCGCTGGTAGCGGCTCAAAGGCTTCGATTTTAGCTCGCTACAGCATTTTTCAGCTATAGGAAA
>DBDD01000257.1:829-1553 GCA_002293365.1 Christensenella sp. UBA941
GAGGGCGTACCGTCGCCATTGAAGCCGTTTAGCTGCCGCATAGCCCAGCCGCTGCCTTTGCGGGCATAATAGATAAGCTTGGAAACGTCCTTTGATATTACGGGATATCCGAATTGCTGGATAACCTCGTCAAAGGGCATGTTGCACCGAAGCCATGTAACGTCCGGCACGGTTCCGGCAAATGCGAGGTTTTCAGGATACTCGCAGGAGGTGTTTACATATACGGCGGGGATATCCGGGTATACTAGACGCGCAAGATGTAAAAGCAAGGTCGAATCTTTACCGGATGAAAAGCCTACGTACACCTTGCCGTTAAACGCTTCGTACCACTCCGATATAATGGCTTTAGTTTCCCGCACCTTGCGATCCAGCGGCCATGCCTGCATCTCCTGTAGGTCCGCGAGGGCGAACAAAGCGCCCCTCACACTCCCGCTCCCGCAACCTCGTCCGGCTTTGTCGTCATTATCCTGTAGAGCTCCGTATCCTTCGGGAATCTATCCGCGAATGGGATTATCGTGTTCCCATAAAATAATAATCCTTCGCCCGCCGCCGATTGAGTGACATACGAAAGCTGATGAGTGGATATGCCGAGTTGCTTGGCGAGAATTTGTCTGTCGCCGCCTGCTTGGTTCAGCATTATTAGAAAATCCGAGTTTTCCAGAATGTTTTCTACTTCGCGGGAAAGGAGGAAGTCCTTCACGTTCTGCGTTAGCCCTGTAGGAAT
>DBDD01000257.1:1560-6891 GCA_002293365.1 Christensenella sp. UBA941
GTCTGTTCCTCCTTCAAGAGCAGGTGCATTTCATCCAGATAAAACCAAGTTTTTCTGTGTTGCGCCCTGTTTGCGGTAACGCGATTCCAGACAGAATCTTGAAGAATGAGCATAGCAATCTTTTTCAGGCCCTTGCCGAGCTCTTTCAGGTCGTAGCAAACGAGCCGATTATTGAGATTGACGTTGGTACGGTGGTTAAAGATGTTGAGCGAACCTGACACATATATCTCCAATGCTGTAGCTATCCGCTGCGCCTCCGGCTCCGCCTGCTTACGCATGATCTCGTACATGTCCCCAAGAACAGGCATGTTTTCGGGCTTTGGGTCGGCAAGGTAATCACGGTAAACAAGGCGGGTGCAGCGGTCGATGATGGTGCGCTCCACGGGTTGCAGGCCGTCTTTGCCCCCAATTATGAGCTCACACAGCGAAAGTATGAAGTCACTTTTAAGGGTCAAAGGGTCGTCCTCAGACGTGTATTGTCAAGGGGGAATAAGGTCGATGCATAAATCGGTCTAGCTTTCATGTTTCCTGTCGGCGATAATTATGCATTTTCTATAATGCGGGAACGCTTTATCATCAAGACTACGGCTTGCTGACCCCCTCATTTGTACAGAACTCTTTTACGCTTTGACCACGCTCTCGGCGCTCCTGTATCCGCTGCGCCCATTTCGCCAATCAACTTGTCTGAAGCGATTGTATACCTTATGCTTCCCTGGGCCATGTACCACGTTTTTGACGGTTACTGGCGATTTGGAGAGCTTGCTGCCGCGGAAGCCGGTGTTACCGGATTATTGTCGGGCGGCTTAGGGGCATCTCAATTCTCTAAGCATCAGATATCCAAGACCAGTAAAAGATGATCCGTATTTTACGCTTACAAATAACGGAGTTATTTCTTTTCTACTGATGCTTTATACTTAACAATACATCCCCACAAAAATCCAGCCACAAGATATCCGATGATGATAATATACAGTGGATAACCTTGATATAACTCAGGTGGGGGCATCTGGATTCGAAAAAGGCCGACCGACGTAATTGAAATAATGCTTAAAAATGGAAAGATGCGTAATACTATTATGTCTGCTTGCTTGCTATTTCTTTTAAAAAATATCTTCCGTGGAATAAGCAGGGCAAGGCAAAACCCAACAACCATGACTATTAATGCTATGTATACATAATGCGGATGAGTAACTATCAACTTTTTCATTCCTTTCTAATCGGATAAATATAATCGTATTCAAATGGTATTACTATTTCTCCTTTTAGGTCTATTATGCCCCATCTAAGAACTCCGCCAAAGTCCTGTGCAATTGGTGCATAGCCATCACAAAAAGAACCTACCTGAGTATATAAATAATCAATGACCAGTGCTCCATGAGTATCAATAAACCCCCATTTTCCTTCTGCGTTCTGGACTCCAAGTAATTCATCAGAATTTATAATCGCATTCATAAATCGAGCAGGAACAATCTTCTTGCAATTTGAGCCTATCAAACTCCAATGCATCTTGCCTGCATATATCTCACCATAAAAAGCGCGAGCATTTACGAATGGCGTAATAGAATCTTTATCATCCAATAAAACATTGCCATTAACATCAATAATTTTATACTTTCTAACTCCATCTAGCGTATATTCACAACTTATCATGTCTTCATAATATCCAACGACTGAAATGATGTCGTCGCCTAAAGCAATTATATGATTGCCTTGTGAATCCAAAAGCATATGGTTTCCTTTTTCGTCAATCGCAATGTAAGCGTTCGAGAAAACCCTCATACAGCTTTGCATTGGGGAACTGATTTTTTCTCCACTCTTTTCAATAAAGAAATATTTATCTTGATCTTTTATTACAGATACACCGTCAATAAAATCACCAGCCCAATCAAAAATTGCTGGAAGAATGATATCGTTTTCCGAATTAATATATCCCCACTTCGCGTCGATCTGTATAGCAGCTAAATTCGAACTAAAATTTTGTGCATTACTGTACTCTGGGCGAATTACTTCATTAAATTGATTGTCAAGAAATCCCCACTTATAATTTCTATATATACGTAATACACCCTCTGATGATTGGTCGATGTATTCATAGGTTCTGTCTATGATCCGAATATTTTTATCGTTGATAATACTAAATTCGCCATTATTATTTATAATAAAATGCCGATCTTGATCGTTGAACGAATTGCATCCGCCTAAAAGGAGTAATGACAGAAGTATTAGGAGTACGATTATTTTTAACATTTCTATCACCTTCTATTTTGGCAGTGAGCCAGCTAATATTGCGACTCACTGCCTACTATATTATCTGAGCAAATATACTAATTATTTAATAATTAGGTCCAAGATTCATAGATGGTTAAATTATCAACCAATCGTGTGTATGCAGAATCCAGGTACCACCGCTGTACTAATTTACGCTCGAAGTTCGGCATATAATCAAAAGCATATACATCTTCTATCATATACATAGTCTGCGTATGGAATCCAGTATACACCGCCGTGTCGATTGCGAGTAAAGCAAGTGCACCGGCCAACGCGCTTGCAGGCGGGAGGGCGACTGCTAGAATTAAAGTCAATGCATGAGAAGATATAAAGTATATATCTTGAAACAACTGAAAGTTATACGTCCTCTGGCCCAAATACTGGTTGTAGTTTGCGGGACCATAAAAGGGCACTGGAGTACTTTTCTTAACCCACATTGCTCTTCTTTGAACTTCTTGTCCATATTCGAGAATAGCACTTCCATTTAACGAGATTACATTATTGTTGTTTGATACGCGATAATTATTCAAGCCATTCACTTCTATTGTAGAGCCTTCTGCAATAGATGTGATAAGCATTGCTTGCCCGTCAACAACCACTATACTTTGTTTTGTGTTGCTCTCCCCAGGTATAGTAATCTCGGCGTATGCCGACATGCTTGCCAAAGTGATCAAGACGAAAACAAGAATCAAAGATATAACTTTCTTCATTTTTAACCTTACCTTTCGGGCTTCAACGAGACATTCAACTCCTGAGGCCATTTATTTATTATACGAGTTTATAAATTATTCGTTGAGTGGTAATACATGATAACTACTTAGCACGCTACAAGATAAACACTGCGACGAGTTTACTTCTAGTATGTCGCCTCCGTATACGTACTAACATACTCAGTGGAACCGCGCGTCACAGCCGCATTAACCGTCAGCCGATACGTCCCGCTGGATACGCTGTTTGATCTGCTCCAAAGAAGCATATCGCTTTCCGCCGTAACATTACTCCATGTCGCAATCGGGTTGGAAAGCGTACCGTTTGCGTTAACGCGCTGTAGCGTAAACGTTGCTACGATCTTGCTCGTTCCGGAGTAGCCTGTAATGCTGCCGGTGCAATTCGCCTGTCCGTTTGAGAAGGACAAGCCCAGTCTTATGCTGGCTGTGTTTGTCCACCTTCGCTGAATGGGCTTAAAAGCCTCAGCGCCGTCGGTAGGCGAATCGGCCAGCGAAAACGCGCCAAAGTTAAGCAACGCAATGGCCGCCAGCATCATCGCCAACCATCTTTTTGATTTCATTTGTACCACGCTCCAATCTTTTTTGCCCCTTGGGGGAAGGGGCTTACTATAATAACGATTGGGACGAAGCATATCTGACAAGATAACAGATTTATTTTAAAATTATTTTTTTCGACGGCTTTACTCCATCAACAATTTTATATAAATCCGTTAATCCAACAGGAGATATCAGCGAGAATACGTTGCCGTATGTTTCCCAGAGCACAGTGTTCTCCTTTGTATTTTCATCGGCTACGAAAACATGCAGTATCAAGCCCGAATGCTGAACTTGCATGTACTCCCTTCGCTCATTGTCCAAAGAGACCACAAGCCCTTCGCCGGAAGGGGAATACTCGAAGACAATACGTCGGCCAAGCCCATCGGAAAAAACAACGATTGTAGATGTGTCGGCCTGTAAGGTTTCCGTCTCGATAAAACCTTCCGGTAGATAAGATATCTCAAATTGTCCATAAGTTCTCTCGTCAGCGCCTTCCGAAAAGCTAAATTTAGTAAACTTATCGAACCATTCGACAACCGTTCTAACGACAGCCGCCCGAACATCTTCTGATATAAGCATAACTCCGAACGCAACGCCCAGGATAATCAAGAAACTCGCCGCGACCGTTCGCAATACCCGCAATGCCCTGCGCCGACTTTCTTTTTTTATCAGGCTTCGCATACGCGATTCAAAACGATGCGAAAAAACATATCGCTTTCGCAGTTCTTCTTCGGAAGGTAACACTTCCAATTCGCGATTCGAGTTTTCGGTAACTGCGCTCACCAGCAGGGCTTCAAATAAGCTTTTCTGATAAGAGGAATCATTCATACTGAATACCCTCTGTCTCTAAATAAACGCGCAGCTGTTTCCTTGCTCTCCAAAGTCTTTGCGAAGCGGTATCGTATGAAATATCAAGCATCGAAGCGATAGAGCTTATCGAATACCCATGCACATATTTTAATTCAAATACAGTTTTGTAAATTTCATCGAGGTTAGCCATAGATTCCAGCAACAAATTATAACCTTCCTTAGAAATAAGCTGCTCGATTGGGGAGGGCTGTAAGGATTCCATCTTGAATTCTTCATTCTCAAACGGTTCTTTCCTTAAGCTTTTTTCCTTTCGCAGCAAATCAATCGCGCAGTTCTTTACAATAATAACGAGCCAGCTCTTTGTTTTCCGACAAGAAACATCTTCCAATTTATCAAGATGCTTGATCACTTTTAAAAAAGCATTATGCACGGCGTCCTCGCCCATACTCTGATCTTCAAGAATACCCATGGCGACATGAAGCATCGTAAAGCGGTACTTATCGTAAATCTCTATAAACTTTTGCTTATCGGATTCCGTTTCGATAAGCGCGAGATAGATTAGCAAAGCATCGCCACCTATCGCCATTTCCTATATTATATCACGATTTGACAGGCATATTTTGCGTGGCGAATTTGTTTAAACTTTGTTCACCGTTCCTTGCAGCGGGAGGTCCGGCTACTCCCGCCGCATTTTCGTTTACCGCTCAACTTCCCGCGCCCTCTCGCGCTGCACATCCCGCGCCTCGCTCCGCCAAATATCCTCCACGCCGCGCCGGACGGCTTCGACCTCGCGGACTTCCTCTTTGATCGAATTGTATTCGAGATAAAGCGATTTCCGCTCGGCGGCCAGCTTCGCGGCCTCCGCCTTCCAAGCCTGAACGGGAATAGAGTTTCTGCCGTTCATGACTTTTTTCAGATACTCCCGCGCTTCTTCAAACCCGGCAAGCTCGACACGGTGCCTTTCGTAAAACGCCTCGCGCTTTTTCGG
>DBDD01000257.1:6968-8329 GCA_002293365.1 Christensenella sp. UBA941
GCGCCGCCGAACCGCGCGTAAATAGCGCTCACTTTTTCCTGTAATCCGGCCATGTCCTTAATATCGTTTAATTGCAGGAAAATCAGCATATTAGCCGCCGATTTCAGATTCGCGATTTGCGCGTAGCGGCCTTGACCCTCTCGCTTTTCTAAGATGCCATGTATCACGTCGGCAAGCGTCGGAGGCGCGGCGTTCGCAGCTTCGTCTTTCAGCCAATCCGAGAGCTTAATAATCCGCGCGCGAAGCTGGCGCAACTGCGAATTGGTGATCTCGATTTCGCGGTTGAGATTCCCGCGATCCGTAGCGATCCCGCGCCGCTCCATCTGGAAAGCGGCGATGCCCAAATGGACGGATGGGATTAGGTCGATGCCCTGCCGCTCGTAGCTGCGGTGGTCGATCCGCTCGGCATGGCCGCCGCGCTCCAAAGCGGCGTTTACCGCATCGGCCCAGCCTTGCCGCCATACCTCGGCTTTGGCGTGATCGTTCCAGTCGGTGGAGGGGATGGATTTACATTTATAAGAACGCTTCTTTTTATCGTAAATCTTGTTGCCGTCGCGGTCGAAAATGTATTCCTTCTTCTGCTTGTCGCCCCATGTCCCGTCCTCGCGAATCGGGCGCAGGGACAGCATGATATGGGCGTGCGGGTTCCCGTCGCCTTTATCGTGAATACAGATATCGGCGCACATTCCGGCTTCAACGAAATGCCGATGTGCGTAATCGCGAACGAGCGCGATGTTCTGCTCCCGCGATAATTCTATGGGCAGGGCCAATTCGATTTCCCGTGCCAATTGCGAATTTTTCGCTTTTTCGATTTTCTCCACGGCGTTCCACAAAACGGCGCGGTCGGAATACCCGGCGGGCGCGTTGGCAGGAAGTAAAATCTCGGTATGAACTACGCCGCCTTTTCTGGAATAATCATGTTCGAGGCCGTCGTACTCGTTCGTGAATCTTTCGCCCGCGCGGTACGCCGCCGCCGCGACAGCGGACTTGCCTTTGCCCCGGCTGATGATTTTTATGCTGCAATGGTATATCGCCAATCGCTCGCGTCACTCCTTCCCGTTGCGTATAAGCGACTGAGAACGGCGGGGCGTGAAGCCTCGCCGTTCTCAGTATCTTTTTGCCCGATAGGGCAAAAATGCCCCCGGCAGGGCGCACGATACCACCACGGCTTGCCGTGTGTGGTATATAAGTGCGCCCTTCGGGAAACGACACCCGTAGCGTTATACCGCTTGCGCGGCCCCGCCGCCTGTGTCCGGCGCTGCGGCGCTCCCGTCGCTCCGTGCCGATTCCGCCTGCTGCGATACAGATGTTTTCAGCGATTGCAGGATTCGGCGGGAATATTCCGTCTTGATCGTTTTTTC
>DBDD01000285.1:0-7347 GCA_002293365.1 Christensenella sp. UBA941
TATGACCATTCCTTTCTGCGAAAGGCGCCTGCAAAGAATGAAACAGCGCGGCACGATTCGCGATGCGTTTGATTTTTTACAATAGAGTGCTAAATCGGCATAACCTCTATGGCGGCGTGCTAGTGGCGTATTTCAATTTACAATCCTCCCTTTTGTTTTCTCGCGTCCGTTTTTTGATAACCTTGATGTATAAGCCCCTCTTATATCGGGGAACTATTCAGCCGTTTTAGGCGAAGCGGGGGCGTGTCTTTTCGTGATAGCGCCGGCTTTCCTGCGTTCGTCAAAACCCACGACGGCAATCAATACCACGCCGATAAAAATCGTTTGCCAATATGAGTCGACCCCCAGCATGTTCAGGCCGTTGATAACGAGATTCATTAGGAAAACGCCCAATAACGTCCGTATTACGCTACCCTGGCCGCCGAGAATGCTCGTGCCGCCCAAAAGCACCGCCGTCAGTACGTCGAAAGCGGTATTCAACCCTATATCCGGGCTCGCGGATATCATGCGTGAGGCGAACATCATTCCGCCCAGCGCGGAGAGCATGGCGCATAAAATGTAAACGGATCGTTTTATGAGTCTTGAATTGATACCGGAGACGCGCGCGGCCTTCTCGTTGCCGCCAACAGCGAATATAAACCGTCCTATCTTTGTTCTTGATAGGATGAAGGTAACTAGCGCGTATACCGCAACAAGGATATAAACGCTTACGGGGATTCCGACAAAAGTCGCCGTGGCGAATTCGCCGAACCCGTCCGGAAATGTAGCGACCGGCCTGCCGTTCGTGATGCCGTAGACGATGCTCCTAACGGCGGTCATAGTGCCAAGCGTCGCGATCATGGCCTGTATCTTCATGTTGACGACTAAGAACGCGTTCAACAATCCTACGATCAGCGCGAAGGAGCATCCGATAAGAACAGCCAGGGGGAACGCCATGCCCGAACCGTACATCAATCCGGCCGACGTGGCAACAAGCGCCATAACTGCGCCCACCGAAAGATCCATGCCGCCCAGGATGATAACAAGCGTCATGCCCGCCGCCACTACGCCGTCCTCGCACATTCTCGTAATGACCGTTATAAAGTTCCCGAACGTCATGAAATTTTCGTTCACGAATGCCATGAAGATCATCCATACGATCAAAATTGTAAACAGTACGAACTCGTATGGGTATCTGCTTGCCAAAGCGGAAATCTTATTCTTGCCGATCGCTTTATTCATGCCTGTTTCTCCTGTTCATATACGCGTTCCTGACGCTGTCGAGCAGAAGGGCGAGTATGATCACAATGCCGGTGACCGCGCCCTGCCAGTAGGCGGATATTTTTAGCAGAGTCATGGCGTTTAGTATTAACCCCATGAGTATAGTGCCAAATATCGTTCCCAGCAATCGCCCGCGCCCGCCGGTTATGCTTATTCCGCCGATAACGGCGGAGGCGATGGCTTGCGTTTCGTAGCCCGTACCCGCGCTCGATTGTACCGCGCTGGTACGCCCGATAAACAACATCGCAGCAAAGCCTACCATAGCGCCCACAAGCGCGTAGACCAAAACCTTCATCCGGTTCAGGTTGATGCCGGCGAGCCGCGCGCAGTTCTCATCGCCGCCTATCGCGTAAATATGCCGGCCAAAGCTGGTGTGATGCATGACGATCATCATAACAAAAGCGATCAGCAGCCAAAAGATCAAGGGGGCCGCCCCTACGCCAAAGAACAGGTATTCCTTTGGTAATGCGGATTCCCACTGGCCGCCCGTGTAGATGAAAGCGACGCCGCGGTAGACGTTCATCGTGCCAAGCGTTACGATGATGGGCGCGATATTCAGCTTTATTATCAGTACGCCGTTTAAAAATCCGCAAATCAGGCCGACCAGCACGGAGATTAAAGTGACAATCAATAGGGGCCAGCCCAACATGATAAACGTACCCGCGACGGAAACACACAATCCAAGCGAAGCGCCCACGGACAGATCAATGCCGCCGGAAGTAAGCGCTATTGCCATAGCTACGGTGATGATCCCGTTGATGGCAATCTGTTTTGTTATGTTCATAAGGTTGTTGCCGTCGAAGAACGTTTGGGAAATCGCGTTGATTACCAGAGCCAATCCAATGATAAATACAACGATTGGGAACTCGGGCTGAAACAGCAGTTTTTTGAAAAAACCGATGTTCTCCCCAAGCCTTGCCGGCGCCGCTGCCGTTTGATTTTCTTTCATTCGCTTGACTCCTTTTTCTAGGATGATGTCGCCAAAGTGACAATGCTCTCGGCGTTCGCTTCTTCCTTATTTAAGATCGCCATGATTTTGCCTTCAAACATTACGATCACCCTGTCGGACATGCCCACGATTTCAGGAAGCTCTGAGGAAATCATAACAATGCTGTAGCCTTGCTCCGTCAGCTGATTCATCAGGTCGTAGATTTCCGACTTTGCGCCTACGTCTATGCCTCTGGTGGGTTCGTCAAAAATAAGGATGTGCGATTGCGTGTTCATCAATTTAGCCACAACAACCTTTTGCTGGTTGCCCCCGCTAAGATTGTTTACCAGTTGATTGCGGCTGGGCGTCCGTATGTGAAGCGAATCGATAAAGCTGTCCACATACTGCCTCTCCTGCTTTGCGTTTACCACGAGAGGCTGGCTTTTTTCCAGCATTTTGGACATGGAGATATTGGCGGCCACCGACATCCTCAGCAGCAGCCCCTCTTCCTTTCTATCCTCCGGCAACATTACGATTCCTTTTGTTATCGCATCGCCGGCAGACTTAGGCAACGCTTGCCATTTACCGTCAACGCAAATTTCGCCGCTATCCGCCGAATCTATGCCGCAGACGGCGCGGGCCATTTCCGTGCGCCCCGCGCCAACCAGCCCATATATCCCTAATATTTCGCCCTTGTGCAAATCCCAGCCGATATTCTCGAAGGTGCCCTTGCGCGTCAGGTTGCGTACGGCGAATACCTGCTCGCCCTTCTCGTATGCCCTATTTGGCCACATCGTTGTAATCTCGCGCCCGACCATCATTTTTATGATGTCGTCCACATTGCTTTCGGCGGTGTTCACGGTAGCGATATGACACCCGTCGCGCAGTATGCTGATCCTGTCGCTAAGCGCAAATACCTCGTCGAACTTATGGGAGATATAAAGGATAGAAATACCCCGCTCCTTCAGGCGCTTAACAATACCGTAAAGTATCTCCACTTCGCCCTTTGAAAGCGAGGACGTCGGTTCATCCATGATGATAAGCTTTGCTTTCATCGTTAGAGCCCGGGCAATCTCGACAAGCTGCTGCGTCGCCACGGATAGCCGCGAGACTTCCGTAGTAGGCGGAATATGTACGCCTAGCTCGGCTAAAATATCCGTAGCGTCCCGGTATAGCTTTTTCCAATCTATTAAGCCGTTCTTCTTTTTCGGCTCCCTACCCAGGTAGATATTATCCGCTACCGTGACATTGCTGCACAGCGTCAGCTCCTGATAAATCGTCGCTATACCAAGCTTTTGCGCTTCGTATGGATGCGCGATCCGGATGGGCTTGCCTTCGAAAAGCATTTCGCCTTGCCAATCGGTTAATGCGCCCGTCATTAGCTTTATAAGGGTGGATTTTCCCGCTCCGTTCTCGCCGACAAGCGCCAGCACCTCGCCTCTTTGGATATCGAGGCTGACGTCGTTTAATGCCAGCACTCCGGGGAATTCCTTTGTGATGTGTTCCAGCTGAAATAGTATTTCAGACAATCCGATTCACCTCTCGAGAATAGCTTAGTTGCCTTTCAATATATTACATACCGTTTTCCGGCTACCAAACCATATAGCCGCCGTCAACCTGTATTATCGTTCCGTGGACATAATCGGAGGCGCTGGACGCCAAGTATATAAGCGTTCCCGCCAATTGTTCCGGAACCCCGAACTTCCCGGCGGGGATCAGGCTGAGGGCCATTTCTTCAAAGCTAGGATCTTTGGCGAAAAACGCCTTGTTGGGGTCTGTCAGGAAATAACCCGGCGCGATAGCGTTAACGTTTATGCCGTGCTGCGCCCATTCGGCGGAGAGCGCCCTCGTCAGGCCGTCTACGCCTTGCTTGGAAACGTCGTAGGAACCGCCGTGTACGCCTTTATTGATTATTTTCCCCGAGATGGAAGACATGTTGATTATCTTGCCGCTCTTCTGTTTGATCATTTCCCGGCCAACAATCTTTGCGCAAGTAAAACTTCCGTTAATATTGATGTCTATCACTTTCGCGAATTCCGCAAGCGTGGTGTCCTCCGGCTTTTTATTAACGCGCATCGTTCCCGCGTTGTTTACTAGAATGTCGATTCGGCCGTATTTTTCTATGCATGCGTCCACCGCCGCCTGTATTTCTTCTTCGTGCGTGATATCGCCGTAGCAGCTCATGCAATCGTAGCCCTTCGCCTTAAGCTCCCGCTCAACGCGCAACAAGTCTTCCTGTTCAAAGGACAATAAACACAACTTAGCGCCCGATTCCGCCAGTACCGTGGCAAACATTTCGCCCAAGCCCTTGCTCGCCCCGGTCACAAAAGCAACTTTACCCGTAAGATCAAATAGGTTCAACATAAACTACCTCCTAGTATTATTTTTTCGCGTTTAGATTGTTCGCTTTCGTTTCCGTAATCTATATCTGCAAAACTTTGCGTAATGCATGTAAATCGAACACAGGCGAGTTTAAATATTGTTTGAATCGGAGGTAATAATCGTTATCGCGTTGGTATTTAGCGCCGGCTCCCCAGCCGATTTTTGCGCATGGATGTTGAATGTATTGCTCCTGTTGTCGGATAATGCCGAAAAAGCTTAATTGTGTATATTATATACAACATCCTCGCGTGTTTGTCAAGTTCGATTATACTCAAGAGTTTAAGCGCTCCTTGGGCTATGTAAGATTCATGCTTGACAAGCGGAAAAAATTACTGTATACAGTAAACAGGGTATTATTTCGTCGAATATTGGCACTGACAGCCATAGATGTCATACAACAGAACGTTAGTATGTATTAAAAGCGCATTAATTCAGTTCGTACGGATTTTTTAAAATAAGTTCAGGAGTCTAGCGGAAAGGGTTATATTATGAGCACGAACGAAAGCACGGCGAAGCGCCGTAGTATCACGGAAATCCTTACACTGTTTTCAAGAGAGTATATGGTTGTCTTCGCGCTGGTCTTCTTGATGATCATCTTTGCAATACTAAAGCCGACGTTTATGACAGGCAACAACCTGATGACAATCCTCCTTCAGGCCGTAACGATTTCCATCGTCGCTATTGGCCAAGGCGTGCTGCTGATCACCGGGATGATCGACCTTTCATTCGGATTTAATATCTGCCTGAGCTGCTTCATCTCGGCGACGCTGATGAACGATCTGGACTTAAATCCTTGGCTGGCGCTATTAGTCGGCGTTCTGTCCTGCGTACTCGTCGGGCTGCTAAACGGCGTGTTTGCCGCGTATGTAAAGGTGCCCCCATTTATTGCGACGCTTGCCATGATGAACGTTTGCAAAGGCTTGTCCAGAATCGTTACCAATACGCGGGCGATTGCGCCGCTGCCGGCGGAAATAGGCTTTATCGGCAGAGGCTATCTCGGCCCGTTTCCGTGGTGCGTTCTTATAATGCTCGCGTTGTTCCTGATAATGCATTTCGTCATGCGCCGAACTAAGCACGGCAGAAATCTTTATGCCATCGGCTCAAATCCGGAGGCCGCGTTCTTTTCAGGAATTGACGTAAGGATGAATTACCTGAAAGCATACCTTATCGCGGGGCTGTGCGCCGGTATTAGCGCGGTGATCCTGCTGTCCAGGATGAACTCCGCCAGCGTAACCAACGGCAACGGCTACGAATTCGAGGCGATGATCGGCTCGGTCGTCGGCGGCGTAAGCCAAAAAGGCGGCAAGGGGCAAATTTTCGGAATTCTATTCGGCGTCCTGTTCTCAGTCACATTATTTAATGGAATGACAATGCTCAATGTGAACGCGTTCCTTCAGGACGTATTTAAGGGAATCGTGCTGCTTGCGGCGGTATCCCTCGATATCATTCGAAACACCAGGAAAGTATGAAGCGGGTGTCTGAATGGATAATAATGCGGTATTACAAATTCAAAATATAAGCAAGAGCTTTCCCGGAGTCAAGGCGCTTGAAGACGTTTCCGTCGACATAAAAAGAGGGAGCGTACACGCGTTGGTCGGGGAAAACGGCGCCGGTAAATCAACGCTGATCAAAATATTGGCAGGTATTTATACGCCCAACGGCGGCTCGATAGTCCTTAACGGCAAAAAGGTACGTTTTAAAGCGCCAATAGAGGCGCAAAAGGCCGGTATTAGCGTAATACATCAAGAAATTAAGCTCGCCGAGACGCTCACGGTAGCGGAGAACATTTTCCTCGGCAACCTTCCGCACACAAAAGCCGGCATGGTCGATTGGAATAGAATGTACAGCCGTGCCGACGAGCTGATCAAAAGCCTGAATGTGGAAATCGACGTGCGCACGGAGGTATTCCGGCTTTCAATCGCCAAAAAGCAGATCATCGAAATTTGCAAGGCGATTAATAGGGATTGCAGCGTCATCATTATGGACGAGCCTTCCGCAACGCTTACGGACAGGGAATTGGCCGTATTGTTCGATACCGTGAAAAAGCTGCGCAGCGACGGGTATACGGTTATTTATATTTCGCATAGGCTTGACGAAATATTTGATCTTGCCGACGTGGCGACCATCCTGCGCGACGGCAGGCATGTGGATACCGTCGATGTAAAGGCGGTTACGAGGGCGCAGCTAATAAGCATGATGGTCGGCCGCGAAATGGGCGATCAGTATCCGGCAAAAACAAATGTGATCGGCGACGTTGTATTAGAAGTAAAGAATTTGAACCGCAAAGGCGTACTTCGCGATATTAGCTTTTCGGTACGCAAAAGTGAAATACTGGGTATTTCGGGGCTTGTGGGCTCCGGGCGTACGGAGCTTGCCCGCGCAATTCTGGGAATCGACAAGATCGACTCGGGCGAAATCACTTATAACGGTAAACCCGCGACATGGAAAGACTTTAAACGCGCGTTGACTTACGGTTTAGGCTTGGTGCCCGAAGATCGAAAGCAACAGGGGCTGATGCTGGAATTCTCGGTATGCAACAATATAAGCTCCGTAGCCATCCATAAAATCCTGCGCAATGGAATAGTCGACTTCAAGCTCGAAGAAAAGTATGCTCAGCAGTTTATAGAGATGCTGAATATCAGCACGCCGAGCCCCAAAACAGAAGCCAAGAATCTTTCCGGCGGCAATCAACAAAAAGTAGTTGTGGCAAAGTGGCTTTTACAGGACAGCGATTTGCTGATTCTGGACGAGCCGACGCGCGGTATCGACGTCGGCGC
>DBDD01000285.1:7382-7657 GCA_002293365.1 Christensenella sp. UBA941
GAGCTTATCGGCATGTGCGACCGTATTCTCGTTATAAATGAAGGCGCTCTGGTTGGTACGTTCAACTATGGCGAAGCGAGCCAAGAGAAGATTATGGCTCTGTGTGTATAGAGCTTGCAAATCGATTGGATTACCAGCCTTAACGGGCTGTAATTAATAAGAAAGAAAGAGGTACTATCGATGAAAAAGGTTTTGGCACTTGGAATAATGGCGGTATTGGTATTGTCCGTATTTGCGGGCTGCGCGCCTGCTGCCCCCGCCGCGCCAGCCGCAGA
>DBDD01000173.1:0-173 GCA_002293365.1 Christensenella sp. UBA941
CGGAATAATGGCCGCTGGGTAGGACAAGTATATGTCACCCAAGCAAACGGAGTACCCAAGAGGGTCAGCGTCTCTGGGAAAACACAGACCGTCGTGAAGGAAAAACTGAAAGAGCTGCAAGAACAGGAAAATAGCGGTCTTCCCTACTCTGACGAGGAATGGAAGATGGTAGA
>DBDD01000173.1:289-8401 GCA_002293365.1 Christensenella sp. UBA941
TGTAATAGACCAGCTCGTAAAAAAAGGGATAGGAGGAGCGAGCCTACAGAAGTGCTACCAGATATTGCACGCGATGCTAAACTACGCGATGAAGTGTGAACTCATAATGCGGAATGTGATGACGCTAGTAGAAAAACCAGCATACGAACAAAAAGAAACTGTAATCTGGACGGCGAAACAGGCGGCGCATTTCTTGAGCATATACAAGAACCACCCCCAATATATAGCTTTCCTGCTCCCCTTGATCCGGGGGATGCGGCGCGGCGAGGTCTTGGGGCTACGGTATAGCGACATCGACTTTGAGCAGGGCGTGATCCATGTACGCCAGCAAATCTACCATATAGACGGCAAGACCAAAGCCGCCGTGCTGAAAACAAAAAACAGTCGGCGGGAGCTGCCGCTGACTGCCAATATACGCCAAGCTATAATAAAACACGCTAAGAAGAATGACGTTGTGATTCCGCCGTTTAACCCCAAGCTGGANNCTGGAGATATCGATGGAGGGGACAATAGTGACGAGCAGGGTCGGGACACCCCTCTCGCCTCGGAATTATGCCCGATTGTTTGAGAATCTCACGCAAAAAGCGGGCTTGCCGCGCATAAAGCTCCACGCAATGCGGCATATAACAGCGACGCTTACAAAAGACATGCCCGAAAAGGACGCGCAGCTCTTCTTCGGTCACGCTAATATATCCACTACACGAGATATATACCAGCACGGTACGAAGTCGATACAGCGCACATCTGTGGCGAAGTTGGAGAGGCAATTGCTGAAAGGTCAAGCGGACGGATCAAAGCCGTAAAATCGGATTCGAGTTATGCACGGGATGCGGCTGTTTGGTTTAGCCGTCCCCACAAATAGTGTCCGCTATGAGTCAGTATGCCAATCCCTCCCCAGTGAGCAAATATGATACAGTGTATTTTTACAACAATTATCACGAAATAACCGCCGACTCGTGGCAAACCACCGTCGTATGGCTAATAAAAGATATTGCTTATGACTGTAGCCAGCCTTGATTTTACCAGCTCGATATCGTCCTCGAAAATAAATGGTAATCGGACTATGTGAACCGTTAGTCTGCGTATACTCCCCGCCACAGGATGATTAACGACCAGTTCCACTATATCATCTTCTTCATTCTCAAACCTGTACATCGGGTAAAGCAAATAAATATCGTTTAGATTCCTTTTCACAGCATATGTAAACATCTGATATAAATCGGGCTGGTGCGCTTGTTTAGCAAGATTTTGGTATCCATGCTCATTATTCCTTATCCTGCTGATCCCCTTATACTTGGTATCAAAAATAAAAAGCCCCTTATTTTGATGCTCCACGAGGATATCGTGTCGCATCGTGAAGGCTTTGCCGTAAGATTGTTCAGCAATAATTATATCGTCCACAAGCGCAACTTCACTCGCTTGGAGCCTGACCCTTGCCGAATCGGTAAGGGCGGCCTGCATAAAGCCGCCGATGAAGCCCTCGAAGAGGTATTCTGTTGGGAATAGGAAACAAAACGATTCGTTTATATTTATATCGTAGGATGAGGTCTGGTTTAGCAGGAACATCTTGCTCATGCTGAGGATAACACGATAGTTGCTTTGCAATCGGCTCAGGCGGATATTATTGCAGTCCGCTGGTTTACATATCGAATCCGACACATCGTTAAGTTTTGTAAGAATGTGCCGAAGAAGTCCTTGATTCGCTCTACTTGCCTCGTTATTGAGCAATTTACAAGTGTATTTGATTATCTGGTTCAAGCGATTATCCGCCACAAAACTGGAGTAGGTACAGCGGAAGTTGCCCGCATTTCCCGACGGCAACTTTGAACAAAGATAGTCTCGAACGTCAAATTTCCCCTTTATCGACGCGCAATCCTCATCCCTGTCTTCGTACTGGTAGAATAAGCTGCGGTCGAGCGCACTTTTCACATAGCGGATGTATAGCGATATAAAGAGTTCTCGCAGGTCATTGGTATCCTCAAAATCGCTTTTAATACTGATGTAGGGATATTCAAACCGATTACAATATTCGATCCATTGTACAAGATTTTTCATCAGATGTGGCAGAGCCAAATCTTGCGTATCGTTGTCGTCTTTATCCGACCTAAACATCTTCGGGAAAATGTTTAGCTGATGCTCCTTGAAGGCAATAGTGCCTATATAATGCGTAGTTCTGATACCCTTTTGTCCCGTGAAAGATAGAAACTGTTGGCGGCTCGACACATCGCCATCATCATAAAATACCGAGCGCTGCTCCCAATTCATCTGGAGGAATTGGCTCAACTCATCTAAAGCGGACTGGGATTGCCATTCCACCGGTAGTCTACTATTTCTGATGCTCGTTTCTTCATAGCAATTGAGCATAGTATCAGGTCTTCTCCGCTATCCGTATTCTCCCGACCTTTTCGTCTTCGATCCTGTAGGGCAATTCCTCAATCGCTTTGTTGACGACCGCCTTGACCTTCTTACTGTTGTCGAAGAAGTATTCATACAGCAGGGGGATGATATTTCGATTTATAATACCGATGAGGTCGCCCTCCGTTTTACCGATAAAATACGCATGGCCTATTAAGAGGTCTGTGCTGTCTAGCTCGTTCAAAAGCTCCTCATTCAGCTTTTCAAGCACTCGGCGCAAAACCTCGTTTCCCACAAGATCAGCGTTGGGGGATATTTCAACGAAATCAAAACGTCGGCGCAGCGCCGTATCAATCAACGAGATTGATTTATCGGCGGAGTTCATTGTCCCCACAATATAGAGGTTGTTTGGGATCGCGAACGTCGCCCCAGACGGCAACGTCGCGCAGAGTTCGTTTTCTTCGCCCCAGCGTTTATCGGTCTCGATAAGCGTTATCAGCTCCCCGAACACCTTTGATATATTTGCCCTGTTAATCTCGTCAATGATAATAACGTAATTGTTTTCATTATCACGCATAGCCCTGTTTGCGACCCGCTTAAATACGCCATCGATATTCGCCAGCTTCATAGGCTCAGAGTCTGGCACAGGACGCAAGCCTTGTATAAAATCCTCATACCCATAGCTCTGATGAAATGTCGTAAAAACTATCTGCCCGGATTTGACTCTGGACTTGTAAGCCAACACCAGCGCCTTTCTTTCCTCCGGCGTAAGAGCAGTTTCGCGTATATCTGCGTCGTTGATGATAGCCATAGCGTACTCTGTTGTGGAGTAGGTCTTTCCAGTACCGGGTGCGCCGTATAGTATGGCGTTCAACGGATGTTTTGTAGACTTGCGCGGCAGGCGCATAGGTAATTCTTTTATTTGCTCCGGATGGTTTTCTTCTTTTTGGGGGCGATCCGTTTCACTTGCTGGCGGAGCAACCTCCTCGTACAATCCGTAATACTTACTGTATAGATAGATTATGTTCTCTGGCTTCTTAACGGCGACGCAGGTGGTTTGTAGCCCTTCGGGAACAGGCAATCTATCGATTTCGTTGAAAACAGTCCGCCAAGTTCCTTTTTTACAATGCGACATAGGCTCATCTGGATCATAATAATATGAGCTTAAGTTGTCCACAAAACCGATCAACCGTTCGCCTTCGGCCACAACAAAAACATCGTCCGGCTTTGTTTCATAGAAAGTCTTGACCTCTCCCGCTTTGCGAGATGCCGTCTTGTTATCTCCGTTATAGAAAATCGATTCCATCCTCGTAGCGATGCTACTGCGATCTAGCGCACTGTTTCGCAGGAAATCTATCAGGTCAGACAATTCATTCCATCCGATAGCTACCATGCCTTTTGACCGCCAATCCTCGGCAAATCTAGTAGCGCCGTCAGATGAACCAAGTCTGTAAAAACGCCTTAGACCGCCGAAAATCCTTTCACACAACTCCCGAAAATGCGCAGAAGGCAGACCAACTATGCGTTGTACGATTGCCAGCTGCCCGTTAAGCGTATAAAAGTTGTCTTTTGGCGTGATACCTAGCCCGTATAAATAGTGCCTTACCCAATCAGAGGAAAACCAGCCAACGAGCTTTTCTGGAAAAAACATAGAATAGTATTTTTGAAACCATGCATAAGAAACATATTGCCCCAGTTCGCTGTTCAGGTGAGCTTGTAATGCCTCATAGTCTTCAACTGTCTCTGCAGGGGAGTCGGCTATTATCGCAAATCCCGTGAGTAGACTGTCGCGTATCTGTTTTCCGAGTTTCAGAGCCTCATCTGTCGATAACACAAGCGGGTTTTGTGGCGATCCTGTCATCCAATTATTATCTTGTTGCCTCTGGAACAGCCCAAACTTATAAGCCGAGCCCCCTGCAATACTACCAAAATACCGCCTATTTATCTTGCTAAACTCCAAGTGATAACATAGGCTTTGGTTATTTGAATCGGCAGAATAGAAAATAGTGTCGAGCAGCTCCGAATCTGAGAGGCTCTTTAATCTTTTTGGAGAAAACCTCCCCTGAAAATCGTGCCTTGCGGCATCGATTTCGGCATCCGGTGCCTCAAAAAAAACATTATGCTTTCTTAAGTAATTTCCCATTGCCAGCGCTGCAGAGACATATTCATTCGGTATATCCATTTTCTATCCCCCTCAATGCTCAACCGACTTTTATGATCAGATCTAAACTGTTATCGAAATCTCCGTAATAATCAAACCACTCATTCTTATAGTCGCTCTGACCCTCGAAAACCCAGAACGATGTTGGTTCGCTGAGGAGCTTAATAATTCTAAGGATTTCATAAGATTCCTTGACTGAAATTGCGGAAAGCGCAAGAGTATCGCCCGCAGCGTTGAGCCTAAACAGAGATGTTTGGTCTAGTAGCAAAAACCAGTCGGAGGCGTTTCTCCTAGCCCTTGTAAGCGGTGGCAACGACAGCTCTTGATTCCTTGCAGCTATAATAGACTCTACACACAAGCTCGTGTCCGAATGACGCGTACAGCGTATAACATGGTTTTGCATTTCATCAATAGATAGTACCGGGGTATCTCTCATTTTCCAGAGACTATATAAAACGCTCCATACAATCACAGCCGGGTGGATAAGTATTTTGTGATGAGCTTGCACTTCAGTAAAAGAAGTGAAGTTGAAGTCCTCGCCGAAGCTATCCATTAAGGAGGGGCTCAACTGTGATTTATGCCCATTAGGATACTGATAGCGAATAATCTGCAAGGTAATTAGCTCTTCGTAGTTTAGCCGATTATTGAGATATGCCAATGCAACCGGGGTCAACTTGATTACCCTGCTTATTCGCGTGGAATATATTAAGCCAAACTCGCTAAGAATCTGTTGGTAGTCTCGCCATGTGTCTACTTCTTTGCTGTCTGACCTGACATTTTCGGTTAGAATATTCCGGCTTACCAAATACTCGTTTATAACGGAGGCATCAACCCTTTGCCCTCGGCATTGGAGGCAAGCATTTAACAGCCCGTCCAAGGATGCTTTATCCAGAACCCCCGCATGCTGCGTGATCGGCCATGATAAACCCTCATACGGAATATTCGGAAACATTATTGCTCCTCCAAAACCTTGCGGACATTTGATAAAAGCTCATATGCCATAAGCGGCGGCACCGCATTTCCCACCTGCCGATATTGCGCTGTCGATGTTCCGCAAAACTCATACCAGTCGGGGAAACTCTGCAACCTCGCCGCCTCGCGGACAGTCAGAACTCGCGGCAAGTCCGGGTGTATATGAGGCCGTGCGCCGCCCATAGATGACCCCACCAGCACGGTGCCAGACGGCACGTTTGGATCAATCCTGTCGCAGTACGAACCCCTATCGCGCCCGCCGTTCGGGGTAGCCAAGAAGCGCTGCACCACCGCCTCGGTATGTATCCGGGGCTTCTGATTCGGCAATCCATCCACCATTTCAAAGACCAGTTTACTTGGAACTTTTCCCGGCAATTTGTCTGCAAGATATCCTGACGGCGCGGACGGAAATACAAACCCTTTACTATCAATATCGGCTCTAAAGCCTACTATAGCCAGCCTATCTCGGTATTGTGGAATGCCAAAGTTAGCAGCGTTAAGTACCTCATAATAAATAGAATAGCCCGTGGTTTTACGAATAAAGTCCAGCAGATTATTGAAGTCCTCACCTCTGTTAACCGTCATCAATCCGGCAACATTTTCAAATACAAACGCTTTCGGCTTGATTCCGTCTATAAGCTCGAAATACTTTATTGTCAGCTTTCCACGCGGGTCATTGAGCGACTGACGCTTGCCCATTATGCTAAACGATTGACACGGCGGCCCAGCGATTATCAAGTCAACATCATTTTCGATGCCGGACAGCTCTCTTACCCTATCTGGCGTTAAATCCATAGCGTCATCGTTATAGACATTAACATGTGGCAGGTTATGTTTTATTGTCTCCGTGTACACTGGCACAATATCGCTCACCAGTTCCGATTTGAATCCGGCGAAGTGTGCGCCCAGATCAAGCCCGCCGCCGCCGCTGAACAGGCTGATGCAGTTATAGCTATAATCCTTTTTACGCTCAAATGAGTTTAAGCGGCGCAAATAGGTGTTTTTATGCACTTTGTTCGTCATGCTTATTATCTCCTTCAGCCCCGGCAGCGCCACTGATTGTATCCGCGATATCGTCGCATATCGATACGATGACAGGAGGACATACTGCATTGGCTAATTGTTTGGCGGCATCCGTGCGCGATACCGCGCCAAAATCGTACCATTCGGGGAATCCCATAATCCTTTTCATCTCTGTGATGTTTATGTGCCTTCTTTCCTTTGATAATATCGGGATATGCGCGCCGCCGCCGGAATTAAGCACAGTAAACGTGGGAAACGGCTCATCTAAAGATAATGCGCGTACCCCGCTCGACCTCACCTGCAGGATGCAGTCGTTAATATCGCAGTTAGTAGCAAGCCGCTCCAAGGTCGCCCGTGTTTTAGGAGCTTTGAACGATAATTCCGCAGCCGTTTTCTTTCCTAAGTATATGTCAACGTAATCTTGCCATTTTGGAGACAAGGGGATAGAGTAGTCGCCGTTATTTAGAAAGGGTCGCAGTGGTGTTCGCTCCGTTTTTCTTTCCGTGAACTGAATACGCGTTTTGCCATAGTAATCCTCTAAAAGAGCAATGATATAAATCCGTGAGCGGCTCTGCGGGACACCAAAATACGAAGTGTCCAGCACGGTTGGCGACAGAATATATCCGGCTTCTTCTAGGCTCCTTAGTATAGTAGCAAATGTCCGTCCGGCGTTGTGTCGGACAAGGTTTGTGACGTTTTCGAGGAAAGCAATTTTGGGCTGCTTTTCTTTTATTATGTCGAGCAGCTTAAAAAACACAGTGCCGCGTGAGTCATCAAATCCCAATTCTTTCCCCGCTACCGAAAACGGTTGGCAAGGGAAACCAGCGCAAAGCATATCAAAATCCGGGAGAGAGGCCGGATCAACCTCAAAGATGTCTTTCGAGTCGAACCCCTGTCGGAAGTTTCTCTCATATGTCTTTTCGCAGCTGTTGTCAATCTCGTTGGTATATACGAGTTCCGCTTGCATCTTAGATGCCTCTATTCCCAAACGGAAACCGCCAACACCTGCACAAAACTCGGCATATTTAATTATAGGCTCCCGGACACACTTAACCATTCGCCAGTTTTCTCCTACCGTTTTTGGTGCGAATATCATCACGAGCCAGCTCCATTATCTCGTCCAATTCGCAGTCAAGGGCTCCGCAGATTTTGACCAGAATATCGGTCGTAACATTCTCACCCTTTCCAAGTTTTGCGATGGATGCGGTGCTGATGCCGGTAGCCCTTTTGAGATCAGATTTATTCATTTCTTTATCAAGCATCAGGTGCCACAGTTTGTTGTAGCTGATTTTCACCTTACTCCTCCTGATTCCACTGCAAAAATAGCCCCGTACTTCCTAGAGCTATTTATTTTTTAGCACATCTAACAATTCCAGCGCAAACACTATACATTTGTCGGCTAATACATTTATTCCGATTAGTATACTATCATATTTGACCGCGAAAGCCAAAGAATATTTTGCGATAGCAGAGATCGACAGAACCTATCGAACCTCCTTCATCCTCGTTTCAGCTCCCATTTGAGGTGCATGAGCCAATCGGCAATGTAAGTCTCCACGGCGGCTGTCGGGTCGAAGTGGTCACCGTCTTCCCACAGATAA
>DBDD01000173.1:8585-8733 GCA_002293365.1 Christensenella sp. UBA941
CATAGCCCTCCTCGATATTATCCCGCCGAGCCGAAGTAAATCGGCGTAGGGTATCTATCGCTCGGTGGGTTTGGGAAGTCAAGGGGGTTTTCTGAAACTGCCGACTTACTAAGCCCACAGGCGGACGCGCGAGGCGTCGCCTCCGGGT
>DBDD01000196.1 GCA_002293365.1 Christensenella sp. UBA941
GTATCCTCTTGCAGGCAGAAGCCGATATCGTCTTCAAAGCCGGCCTCAACTAGCTCTTTGTAGTGCTTTGTCTGGCTTAATGGCTCTAACAAATTACCGGCGCTCGCTTTATATAGCTCGTGCGCGACAAACCCAAGATCGTCGAGTTCGATTTCTATATCGGCTGAAGCGCTAGATTTGAACATAGCGTCGATAATGGAACCCGAGGCGTATACGTCTTCCGCGGCGAAAACGCCGTTGTTCCCAGCGCAGACGAGCGCAATCGAATCCCCTAATTCGAGCGCCTTTTCGGCTACCGCGGTACGGTTGAGCGTACAGCCGATCAAAACCCGCTTGGCCAAACGTACGCGATGCAAGGCCGAGGTACCGTTTGAGGTAGTGATAACGACAGTTTTATTGCGCACGATATCGCGCGTAAACGTCGCGGGAGAATTGCCCAGCGTGAACAGCGGCAAGGGCATAGAGTCCCTCTCTCCGGCCAGCACAAATCCGTTGCGATCCAGAGTCCTGGAAAAATTTACAGCCTCTTCGACTTCTTGAATCGGAATGACTTTTATGGCGCTATTCTCCAACGCCATGACAATGGAACTGCTCATTCTTAAAACGTCGATAAGTACTACGGTTTTGTCCCGAATATCCTTGTCCGCTACATGGCCATAAGCCCCATAAACAGAGACCTTCATTCAATCCTCCAAAATCCCGATCAGCATGTTACTTTTTATAAATTATATCATAGTCGCCGATGAATACAATGCCTTCTTTGAATTATTCGGCAATTCGGCATTATTCATGGGCATATTCGCAGCTTGCGACATCATATTTCGCTCTCGGACCGCCGATATACTTCGGGCGCGTCTTCGCGAATACAACGTGCGCGCGTCCGATTCGATCTACACCTTCAAACCGCAGCGGAACCGCGACGGGCCGAAGCTGCATGCCGATCAGCGTATCGCCTATATCCATACCCGCATGCCCCGCGATATGCTCTACGAGCACAGGCGACTGAAATTTCATCATCGCGGCCGTCGCCAGCGAGCCGCCCGCCTTTTCATGCGGCACGGCGCAAACGGGCTCAAGACAATAGGCTCGGGCGCACTCGTTTTCTACGACCAAGGCGCGATTTAAATGTTCGCAGCATTGTACGGCTAAATATACGCCCGTATTCGCAAGCCCTTCAAGCAACGCGCCAAGCACGGCGTTTGCGGCTTCGATACTGCCGTTTTTCCCGATATGTTCGCCAATTATCTCGCTCGTCGAGCAGCCTACGACGAGTATATCCCCCTTTCGGAGCTTCGCCGCGCCAAGCAGCGCGTTTAGCGCCGATAGCGTCTGTTGTCCGATCTGTTCCATTTAGCCTCCATATATAACAATCTCGTTTTGCTTTGCCTTCGCGAGAGCTAGGCGCGTCATATTGACCAAGCTGTCCGCGCTGAGCGCGTCAAACGGGAACCGGGCCGCTCCAAAATAAAGCGCTACGTCTTTCAGGCCCGATAAAAGCGTATTTCTTAGGCCGTTCAGCACTCGCTCCAGCGCGTCTATATCCGTTTCATCCACTAGCAAGCCGAACATATCGTCGTTTAGGCGCGCGGCGCGCCACGGCTCGTCCAGCTTTTCGGCGATAGCGTCCATAACGCCGCCGCCCGAAGGAGCAACCCTGAATATCACGACGGCGCCCGCCGGGGGCAGGTTTTTAAAGTCGGCTTGGATCGTAGCCGGAGCGCTTACCGTTTCGCCGCAAAGACACCTGAGCAGCTGTTCGAAGTACGCGGCATTCGGCATGCGCATGCTGGAATCGTACCATGCGAAGCGGCGCGTTCTCGCCTCCTGGTTGAAGCGCTGCAAGGCTAGGCTTAGCCGCCACGCCACAGAGCGGAGCACCTCGATCTCTTGGGCGCTTATCTCGCCGGTACTCATGCGCAAGCGTAAAAACAACATGCCCATAGTCGCGTTGTCCAACGTCAGCGGCGCGGCCACGAACCGAACCTGATCATTGTACCGCACACCGCAGCGCGCCGCAAGCTCTGTTATATCCTCTGGCAGCAAGATACTAAAGCCATTTTCGTAAACCGCCCTATATAGCATGCCGAAAACGCCCCTTAGCGCGGCGCTTGAGAACGTCTCGAACAGAGGCTCGACGCCCTCGACGCCGTTTGGCAGGTAAACGCCCATCGCCGTCGCGAGCATCTGCGCTTCGAGTACGCTGAATACGCCTTGGCAAAGCGCGGCAAATGAGTCCTGTATACCCATCATGACGTTCAAGAGCGCAAAGCCCCTCTGCTTAGCATGTTCGGAAAGCGGCGAAAAGCGAATCAAGGTATTCACTTCTCCGCGCGCCCCAAGCTTTACGCGGCTCGCTTCCAATGCGCCGCGCCAATGGATGACTTCGTCCTTTATCAATAACACGTCGGATTCGCTTTCAAGCGACGACAGCTCCATCTTTAGCCCTGTCCGGGCATCTTCAAGCCTCTCGTTCTGCGCGAATCTTTTGCCGGCGGCGAGCTTAAAGTCGCTCAGCAGCCCGCGGGCAGGCTCGTTTATGTAGGTTATCTCGCCGGAACCGTCCAACGCCAGCGCCGGAAACGCCTCGCTGACCGCTTCGAGGGTACGCACGGGCGCAAGCATTGCCGACCGCGCGATAATAATCCCGACCACAAACAGGAGCGTCAGCACGCCTATCGCGGCAAACGGAGCGGCAACGCCCGCGGCAAGGACATCGGCCTGATCTTCTTCCGTGCCCAGCAAGCGGGAGGGCATTCCGGAAGCGCGCACTTGCGCTATGCGAACATTGATATCGTCTATGGAGGCCGCCATTTCGCCGGGCAGGACGATATGAACCGTCGTTCTGTACAGCGTGCTTTGTTGAAGCTGAACCCGATCCCAAGCGCCGAGCGCGTCGAGCGCGCCTTCTATGGCGGCTTCTTCCTCGAACAGGACGTCGACGTCCCTGTTTAGGAGCATTTCGACGCCTTCCTGAACCGTGCTGTAGGACGTATAGTCGCTAACGCCCAAATGGGAACCCGCAAGCTCCGTCAAATACGATTCCGAACGTATGCCCATTTTGGTCTGCGACGCGTTCGCAACCGTCACTCGCGGATAGCCGCTGCGCGTATACAGGCAGTGCGTGAGTGTAAAGAGCATATCCGAGCGGACATAGCGGCCGTTCCCTGACGGCATCGGATAAAAGCCAGCCACGCCCAGCTCGCCGTGCGCCCTTAGCCGAGCGAGCTGCTCGTTTGTCGGCGCGACAAATTCCAGCCTATACGGCGTATTGCGAAAAACAGCTTTAAGCAATTCCACGCTTGCGCCGCGCAGCTCGCCGTCTTGCCGATAGGCATAAGGCGCATGATCGGTTTCGACCAGAATCGTCACGACATGCTCATTGGCCGCGCTTGCGCTGGAGCAAAGCAAAACGCATATTAAGATAATGAACGCCAACCTACGCAAAACGCGCCTCCTTCGATGTCTTTTATAATTCAAAGATGTGCCTTATAGCTAAATATAACAATTTTCGGCCATACTTTCAATTATCAATATTTATATATTATTTCTATACCATGATAAGCATCCAAGAATAGCCAATTGCGTTTGCGGCTGGCCTCCATTCGCTCTTACCAGTTTGTGGCATGTTTCGTCCATATCTTCCCGTTTGTTTTCTTTTTCGCNNGAGAGAATGATCAATCGCTCCCTCGGCACGCAAACCCCAATCGGCTTGGAACAAAGGCTGGCCAGGAGACTTGAGGACGCCGTGCCCGGCGCTTTTGATATCGAAACCCACGCGCGCGGCGCGTTTACGTTCTGCGACGTCACCATACGGCTAGCCGAAAAGAAAGCGCTCGACTGCCTGTCCGAATCGCTTAATACCCTCTTGATAAAAGATTGGCTGCCGATACATCTGCTTGGCGTTATCGACTCCCGCTATCCCCACCTTCCTCCGGAGGCTCGCCTAAAGGTATTGCTCGACTCCATAAGGCACGCCAATTCGCTCGGAGCATATAACGACCACTTTAAGGCCATCCGCTCCATATTGGCAAACGAGCGGCCATTTATTCTCGAAGGGTTCGCGCGCTTTCGCCTAAAAGAGGCGTGCGCGTTCTGGGAAAGCTGCGTAGAATACGCCGCCGAAGGCTGGCTAATTGCGTACGAAACCGAGGAGTTTTTGAAAATCTTGCGTTCGTTCGCAGACGTACAGCAGCCCCGTACGGGCGACGTTACTGTCTCCGCAACGCCATCGGGCGAATATCAGCTTATCGACGAATTCGGGTGCAAAATCGAAGACGATGCGTTCTCCATTTCGGGAGCTATCGCAAAGGAGGACGCGCTTGTAAGCCTGCTCGTCGCCGTCGCCCCGCGCCGAATATGGGTATGCGGCGTAAAGCGCGAGGCGGANNGGTTTGCGGCGTCAAGCGCGAGGCCGAGGACGCCATCGCGAGCGTTTTTGGCAGCAGGGCAAGATTTTTAACCTGAGCTTAGCCGAGACGCTGTCCAAAGGCGTTTGAAACATTAAAAACTATGAAAAAGCCGGCAGAATACTCAACTGCCGGCTTTTTCGTTGAAGCGGGTTTGATATAGGCTCCAATAGAAACTACTGATTGTCGTTAGCATATACTGGATATAGCAAATTAGCCTGCATAACTACAGGCAGGAGTAAAAATCAAATACTGGAGGAAAACGTTTTGGCTACCGTATCAGGCGCGCTGTTGTATGATCGTGCGCGAACAGGCGTGTCGTCGCCGTCCATGCCGGGCCTTGCTAATGTCCCGATAGTGTTACAGAATACCACAACAAACCAAACGCTGGCTGTAACTACAGACGCAAACGGGCGCTATTCTTTTACCAACGTACCGGACGGCGC
>DBDD01000156.1 GCA_002293365.1 Christensenella sp. UBA941
CCCAATATCGTTTTGACCGACGCGATGGAGGGGCTGGATCTACCCGTGCCTGTGCGCTCGTTCATACGCGGAGATCAGATATCCTACTCCATATCCGCCGCGTCTATTATCGCGAAGGTGACGCGGGATCGCCTTATGCGCGAGATGGACGAGCAATATCCAATGTTCGGTTTCGCGCGGCATAANNGCACCGAGGCGCATTACGCCGCGATACGCGAACAAGGCCCGTGTCCGGAGCACAGGCTGACTTTTTTGAAGAGCATGGACGCGCCGAAAACGCCCAACCGTAACCGCGAAAGCGGCGCTAGGGGCGAGGAGCTTGCGTGCGAGTGTCTCGGAGCGAAGGGCTTCGATATCGCCGAGCGGAATTTTCGAACGCGGAGCGGGGAAATCGACGTTATAGCTAGGCGCGGGGATTTATTGGTCTTCGTCGAGGTGAAGGCGCGCGAGAACAACGCGTTCGGCACGGGGCGCGAAGCCGTTACCGCCCGGAAGCAAGCGAAAATTATCGAGGCCGCGCGGCTGTACGCGTCCAGAATGGACGCTTTGGAAAGGCGCATGCGTTTCGACGTTATCGAGGTGGATTTGGCGTACGAGAGCGTAGTGCACTTTGAGGGGGCGTTTGATGTTAATTGATAATGGATAATTGAAAATTGATAATCATTAGGCATTAATTATCAATTATGAATTGTCAATTGATTTAAGGAGTAGTGCCGGTGAAATTACGAAGAACCTTTTTTGCGATTACATGCTGCCTGATATTGGCACTTTTGCCTGTTGCTTCATTTGCGGCGGCGCTGCCGGACGACGACGAGGTCGTCGACCCGTTTTCCGCATTCGAGCCGGAGGACGGTTCGCTATATAATTACGGCGATGATGAAATTCCATGGATCGAGGAAGAAGAAGGCGGCTGGACGTCCTACTCGAATACCGAGTGGAATATGGCGATAAACCCCGACTTCGAGGAGCTTGACGCGACGAACTGGGCTACGGGCTGGACGATCGGCGGCCTTTCGGACGACCCTGGGGCGACGGAATTTACCATAGAGCCCGAGGGCTTTATGAGCGAACATTCGGCGCGGCTTGAAAGCTACAGCGCCAACGTCGCGTATTTCGAACAGATCCTTTCGGTCATGCCGGAAACGCTCTACCGCGTATCCTGTTGGATCAAGGCTGAAAATATACCCGACGGCGTATTGGGCGCGCATATCGCCCTACCGGATTCCGGACAGATAAGCGAAGAATTCCACGAGACGTACGGCGATTGGTATTTTGCCGAGCTGTACGTGGAGGTCGGGCGCGATATTTACGAGGTCGTGCTACATCTTCGCCTTGGCGGCAATTCGACGCGCACCTCGGGCGTCGCGTATTTTGATGGCGTAGAGTTCGAAGCGGCGGACGGAGTCCCTGAAGGAGCGATATACGGCCAGATCGGCGAGATTCCCGAAGTGTGGGTGGAGCCGGACAGCGTCCCGCATACTATGACCGTAGTCTTAAGCACTTTAGCGTGCGCGGCCATTCTGAATCTCCTGTACCGCTATTCCATAAAAACGCCGGCGCTCGGCGGCGAAACACTCGTAAAGACTCGGCTTAAGCTTTTGATCGCGATTGGCGTTATCGTGCGCCTGATCGTCGCGTTTTTATTCGAGGGGCATCCCACGGATATCATCTGCTTTACCTACTGGGCGGATTCGGTTTTTGCTATAGGCCCGGCCAATTTCTATACCTCCGGCTTCTTTTCGGACTATCCGCCCGGCTATATCGCCGTGTTGTACTTCATAGGCTTCATAAAGAGCGTATTGGGCATAGACAGCGGAACGCGGCTATTCTCGGCATTGGTGCGCGTACCGGCAATAATCGCGGACGTCGTTTCCGCGTGGCTGATCTTTAAAATTGCCATGAAAAGCGAAAGCGGCGGGCTTAAAGGCCCTTCGGAAGCGCATGGATCAACTGCCTTTGCGCTCTCTGCGGCGGCGGCGGCGCTCTTTAGCCTTACTTTCATATTCGTCTCCGCGGGCTGGGGGCAGATCGACTCGATCCTTACGCTGCTAATTCTGCTGTGCATCGAACGCTTTACGGAAGGGCGCGTCTACTGGGCGGGCGCGCTGTATGCTTTAGCGGTATTGATCAAGCCCCAGGCGCTGATGTTCGGGCCGATATTCCTCGTGGCGTTCGTCGTGAGGATAATTGATATGTGTAGGGGTGCGGCGATTAGCTGTAGGGGCGAACTGTGTTCGCCCGTGGATAACCACGAGCCTGACGTAAACAGCGGGCGAACACAGTTCGCCCCTACATGGTTGGCGAAAATCGAGCCGTTCAAGCAGCTGCTTATCTGCCTGTTGATCATGCTGGCGATTTTCGCCGCCGTCATACTGCCGTTTACAGGCAGCCAGGAGCCTTTCTGGTTCGTCGATAAATACCTCGGCACGGCGACTTCGTACAACTACGCCTCGATTAACGCCTTTAATCTTTTTGGCGCGCTCGGCGGCAATTGGAAAAGCTCGGATACGCATTTAATCGGGGATATCCCCTACGGCTCGCTGGGGACGCTTTTCCTTTGCTCCGTTTTGGCGTTTTGTTGCATCATGTATATCCTATCGCGCAAAAAGGCGGGGAGCCTATTGCTTTCAAGCGCGCTTATGATTGCGGGGATATTCGTCTTTTCGCATTTCATGCACGAGCGCTATATCTTCCCGTGCCTGATGCTTTTGCTTGCGGCGTATGTAAAAATACGCGATAGGCGGCTCATGTTCGCGTTTATCGCCATAAGCGCCGCGACGCTTTTCAACGTCGGAATCATCTACGGCGTCGCGGAGGATTTGAATATCCAGGTCGCGGACGTATTCCAGCCGGTCATCATTGTCGGCGGCATAATGCATATCGCCGCCGTAATCTATCTCGGCTACGCTTCTATAGATATACTGCTGCGCGGGCGCGTCGAGGGGCTGCCGGAGCCGGATATAAAAGAAGCGTCGGAGCCGAAGGCGTATACCCCGCTTTCGCTTGCGCCGCGCGACAATAAGCTGCATATGACCAAGCGGGACTATATCTACGTTTTGGCGCTGACGCTCGTATACGCCGTCGTCGCGCTCGTAAACCTCGGCACGACCGTATCGCCCAAAACGTACTGGCGCTCGGACGGCGTTGTGAGGGATAGTTTACAGGTGGATTTCTCGGATGAGCGATACGTGAAGGAGATGCGCGTCTTCGCGGGCATAGGTCAGGGCGCGGCGAATCTTTTCCTGCACCGGGGAGGCGTGGAGACGGACGAATCCCTAATGTACTCGCAGACCTACGACGAGATGTACCGCTGGCAGATTATCCCCGTGGATCAGACGATCAGCGGCGTGACGGTACGCGCGGATTCGGCGGATTTGTGGCTGTACGAAATGGCGTTCTACGACGAGAACGGCGCTAGAGTCCCGCTTATTTGGGTCAACATGCCGTATGACGAAGCGGAAGCGCCCGCTTACGGCGACGCGAATTCGAGCTCGGCTCACCTCTTCGACGAGCCGGATATGATACCCGACGATCCATCCTATTTCAACGGCATGTACTTCGACGAGCTGTACCACGCGCGCACGGCCTTCGAGCACCTGAACGGCCTCGAGCCGTACGAGAACTCGCACCCGCCGCTGGGCAAGGTGTTCATCATGCTGGGCGTTGCCGTTTTCGGCATGAACGCGTTCGGCTGGCGCGTCGTGGGGACGCTCTTCGGCATCGGCATGGTGCCGCTGATGTACGTATTCGCGAAGCGATTGCTGAAAAAGCCGGAGCTGGCGCTCTT
>DBDD01000311.1 GCA_002293365.1 Christensenella sp. UBA941
GGCTCAGGAGCTGAGGGCGCGGCAGGCGCGGCCGGGGCGCATGCCGCCAAGATTGCAAACAATGCAATGGAAATAAGCAGCGCAATAATTCTCTTTGTTTTCATAAGTACCTCCCATTAATATATATGCCGCCGGATATATGCGGCGTCTTACACTGTTGATTTTAATGGAACGAAAGGAGGCTGGACATGGAATAATTGCGGCAAACACATGGAGAATTTGCGCCAGTTATTAACAAGCCGCCCCAATGACAATATAATCGTGTATAATAAACAGGTCAAGCAAAGGAAGCGAAAACTAAAATAAGGCGAATGGTTATTGGTTTGCATACGGTATTTGGCAAAAAGATATTCAGGATGTTGACTGGTTTCACGGTTGCGATGCTGCTTGCGTTCGCCGTCGTTCTCCGGTTCACCGTCTTTAGAGATTTGCAGCAGAACGCCAGGCTAAACATCGGGCAGATTGCCGAGCGAACCGCTGACGAGCTGGAAAGCCTTCTGGACGATATGGATAAAATCAGCCTCTACATATCCACTTCGCCCATGGTGATGCGCGCGTTTAACGGAGCGGCCTCAGGCGCGGTAAGCAGCCAGGCTCTCTCCCTACAGCTTGTGAGCATGATAACGTCGATTACTATACCCAACAACGCCTCTCGCTATCGCGTAAGCCTATATAATCATCACGGTAATTTTATGACGACAGGCATCCCCGTGACGCAGAGCCGGGTCAACAGCGTTCTACAGGCGAACGGCTACATGAAATGGTATGAGAGCTTGCCGGTAGTCCATAACAGGGGCAACATAACGGCGCTTAAAAACGATAGCTGGTCCGATTCCGAGACCCGGTTCGTTTCGCTCTACCGCGAGATTTTCGATCCCATCCTGCTGAGTAAATCCAACGGCGTAATCGAGGTTCAATGCCCTCAAGGGCTGATAGCCGATATCCTTTCTTTTACCGGCGGGGATTATCAATGTGCGCTGTTCGATAGCGACGGGGCTATGTTCTTCCAAACGGACGGGGAGTGGGAAGCGGACGCGGCCGGGCTGTTTGGCGCGTATGGACGCAACGCTGCAATGGATACGGCGGGCGAACACGGCGAATACTTATACGCCGGGGTTCCTGTGGGCGATTCGTGGACGCTGATTCTCGCACAGGCCAAGGATCACGCATACGGGGTTATGCGGCCCATTACGCTGCTTGTCGCCGCCATACTGACCGGATCGGCGCTGGCAGTGCTCATTGCCGCTTATTTGATAACAAGACGCATGACGGAGCCTTTGCAGGTGCTTACCGAATCAATCCGGAAGGTATCGCCCGAACAAACCGCGCTGAATGAGGACGTAAGCCGATACTCGGATGAATTCGCTAACTTGAACAGCGCTTTCAACGAAATGTTGCGGAGGCTTAACGTCTCAATGGAAGAAAATGTGCGCCGCCAGGCAATGGAGATGCGCGCGAATATGATCGCGCTGCAAAACCAGATGGATCCTCATTTCCTGTACAACATGCTCGCGGTAATCCGCGCTACCAGCAGCGAGGGGAACAACCTTCAGATTGCGCTTACTTGCGATTATCTATCCAGTATGCTGCGCTATATCTCCGTCCCATACGATGAACCTGTATCAATCGGGCAAGAAATTGCCCACGGAGAAAACTACCTGAAGCTGATGAAAATGCGGTTTGAGAATCAGCTTGACTATGAGGTGAATATAGGCGGAGAGGTCGATATCGAAAAGCCGATCATACCAAGATTGAGCGTTCAGCCGCTTATCGAGAACTGCTTTCAACACGCTTTTAAAAATGCGTTGCCGCCTTGGCGTATTATCGTTTCAGTATGGAACGAACAAGAATGGTGGCACATCAATATTACCGACAACGGCCAAAGCATCACAAGCGAGGACATCCTTCGTCTTGAGGGCAAGCTGGAGCAATTTTTACGCGACCCTTCCGATACCGTTTTTAGTCTGCGCTTAGGCGGTATGGGGCTTATAAACACAATTGCGCGGCTGAAGCTGCGTTATGGCGAGAATGCCAAACACGAAATTAAGCCGGCACCGCAAGGGGGTACCAGCATAACACTTGGAGGAAAACTAAATGATTAGAATCATGCTGGTGGAGGATGAGCCGCCTATCCTGCGCGAGTTAAGCGGAATAATCCTCTCTTTGGGCGACGAATTTGAAGTCGTGGCTACAGCGGCAAACGGAGACGCCGCGCTTGATGAGCTGAGAGAGCTGAAAGGAGGCTTGGATATTCTCATAACAGACCTTCACATTCCGGGCGTAGACGGCCTGACGCTCATCGAAACTGTGCGGCGCGAGTATCCGGAGGTGACTTGCGCGATTTTAACTGGTTACAGCGAGTTTGCCTACGCGAAAAAAGCCATCGACCTACAAGTGGCGGATTATTTGCTAAAGCCCGTCCAAAAGGACGCCCTGAGCGCGTTGCTCGAACGCTGCTCTCTAAAGCGATGGTTTGGAAATGCTACGCCGCGCGGGGAATTCAGGCTTGGTGAAAACGGCGATCTGTACGCAGCGGTACTATGCATAGGGGCTTACCCCTATTATTCCTCATTGGAAAACATACTGCCACTCGATTTGTGGGATTATTTTACCTTGAATGACGCTCTGTCAAACAATGATGTGCTTTCCGCTTCGCTTATTGAGGACGGCTTCGCGAGTTCGGTCAAAAACGTAGTTTTCTCGCTTCAACCGGGCAAGTTTCCTGTAGATGCAAGCAGCTTGTTCGCTACTGTGCAAAAAGGCCCGATACCTCTCAACATTGCTATTTGCAAAGCGAGCGGAATAGATGATGTTCGGCAGGCTATACAGGCATCATGCAAACATCTGCACCAGAATATCGTTTTTGGCAAATCCGGTCTCTTTTTCTGCGATCGTGAATCCGTCACGCCTCCAAAGAGAAACTGGCTCGCCGCAGGCGAGCTGGAGGCGCTTTCGTCTCTGCTTATAAAAGGAAAACTCGCCGTTTTTCAGAGCGAGTGCAAGAGGTTTTTGCACAATATGCGGCAATGCGACATAACGCAACGGCAGGCAGTTCTGGCGCTTAGCCAGCTATATGACGCCTGCGCGGCAGATTATGCAAGCGTCCCCGTATCCGAGATCTCGTCGGGAGAAATCATCAACGAGGCATTCATGCTCTCGGATAACTATGATAATTTATCCGAAAACATTTTGTCATTATTCTCCGATTTGCATTATCAAGCGGCGGCGGTGCTGCCCGCTTCAGGCGGGAGGGACGCTATTCTCGCCCAAATGGATGCGTATATTCAAAGCCGTTACTGGCAACAGCTTAGCACCGCGCAATTAGCAAAGGAGTTCGGCTTTACTCCGGCCTATCTCAGCAAATTCTTTCGCGAATACCGTCACATGTCTCCGCTCGAGTACATAGTGCAGCTTAGGATCGAAAAAGCGCAGCGTTTGCTTCTGAACGACCTTGTCCTGTCGGTGCGGGAGGTTGCGGCTTCCGTCGGTTATGAGGATCCTTTATATTTCAGCAAGGTGTTTAAAAAAGTGGTTGGGGTATCGCCTAAGCAATATGTTGAGGCTAAAGGCGGGAAATATGCGCGGATTTAACAACTACCTAAATAATGCTTGTTGGCACAGGTGCTTTTCACGCTTATCCGTCACGTATATAACGTTATTAAGGCTTGTGAAACGCCATAAATTGAGGCATTTTTTAACATTTTCTGGCAATTGGACAATTTCTCCTTGACAGCACGAATCTGACAACATATATTCTCTTTTGTCGCCGCCCCTGAGCGGTTTGTTTGCTTTGCCCTTCTCACGGGCTCCTGGTTCGTATTTGTTTCAAACTAACTAAGTCGTTTCTACCAAACGTGTCGTAAAAACGACCAATCGGGCTGGCTGGATTTTGCAAAAGCTTCCGATAGCCCCGAGCTGGC
>DBDD01000259.1:0-198 GCA_002293365.1 Christensenella sp. UBA941
AAGAAATTGCTTGAAGAAAGCAATGCGCTCAATGAAGCGGTGAATAAAGCTCTACTTGAAGAACGTCTGTCGCATTATTACGAGAATCATATTACCAAAGCCGCAAAAAGCAAAACGCCCATAAGTTAAAAAAGAAAGGCTCTATTCAAAATAACGACATAGAGCCTTTACAGAACCCCCTTACGGCCCAATCAGCGC
>DBDD01000259.1:221-4054 GCA_002293365.1 Christensenella sp. UBA941
ATAACGCCCTTGTCCACCATGGCCAAAAGGCTGGAGTCCATGGAAATCATACCCTCCGACGCCGAGGACTGGATGGCGTTGTCGATTTGGTGCGTCTTCGCCTCGCGGATCATATTGCGAATCGCCGTGTTGCAGAGCATGATCTCGAACGCCGGGGCGATGCGCCCGTCCTTCGTCGGGATGAGCTGCTGGGATACGACGCCTTGCAGCACCATCGAAAGCTGTACGCGTATCTGCGCCTGCTGGTTCGGCGGGAACGCGTCGATGACGCGGTCTATCGTGTTTACAGCGCCCATCGTATGCAGCGTCGATATGACCAGATGCCCCGTCTCCGCCGCCGTCATAGCTATCGCTATCGTCTCGTGATCCCGCATCTCGCCAAGCAGTATCACGTCCGGCGCTTGCCTAAGCGCCGCGCGCAGCGCCACGGAGTAGCGCTCCGTGTCCGTCGCTATTTCGCGCTGGCTGATGATCGACTTCCTGTGCCTGTGCAGGTATTCGATGGGATCCTCCAGCGTTATGACGTGCTTGTTGTACTTTGAATTGATCATGTCGATGACGCACGCGAGCGTCGTAGACTTGCCGCTGCCCGCAGGGCCCGTTACCAACAGCAAGCCCTTGGACTTTTCGCCGAGCTTGACTACGCTCTCTGGTATGCCTAAAAGCGCCGGATCCGGGAGGCTGAACGCGATTACGCGTATTACAGCCGCCAGCGAGCCGCGCTGGCGGTAGATATTTACGCGGTATCTCGAAAGCCCCTTGACGGAGAACGAAAAATCGTCGTCGCCGCTGCTCAGCATCTTATCCGGGCTGCGCTGCGCCAGGCTGTAGAGCCCGAGTATCAAGCGCTCCGTATCGTCCGGCATAAACGTTTGCTCGTCCTGCCGGTATATCTGACGGTTGATCTTCAGCGAAAGCGGCACGCCCGTTATTATGAATATGTCAGACGCTCCCTTTTCCGCCGCCATACGCAGTATCTTTTCAACTTCCAACAGCCTGTACCTCCAATACTTGTTTCTTTAGCCAATAAACGATTGCGCCTGGGGTACGTTGGGGCGCTGCCCCAAACCCCGCTTAAGGGGCAGAACCCCTTAAGAATCCCAAAACCTAATATATAAGTTTTTTGCGCAGCTTTATTTCAAAAAAGCGCGTTCCCTATCGCTATTCGACAACCCTCGTCTGCCAAACAGTGCGGTTCCATTGGCCCGTTGCGGAGCCCGCCGCGTTTACCGCAAGCTCCGCCTCGATATAGAGCTCTTTGCCTTCGGAAATCGGCGCCGTATACGCCACTATTGCCGCGCCGCGCCGCGAAAACACCTCGAAGCCCTCGCTCTGGGCATAGCCGTACCAATCGCCGCTATCTTCTACGACCTCGAGCAGCGCCGCCAGCTTTTCCTCGGCCTTTGCGTCCGCAGAATAGTATTGCTTGCTCGCCAAAGCCGTCTTTTCCGTTAGCGCGTAGTCCGCGCGCGCCGATACGAGCGAGAGCACCGCCAGCGTCGTCATGCACAGCACCACGAATATCGCCAGCATCGAGATGCCGCCTATGCCTATGCCTACGCCCGATTTATCGCCCATGCGCTACACTCCTTCGCCAGATTGTGGGGGCGCTCGCCCGTGACTATAAACGATTTTCGTATCCGTATGGGGCGAAGCCCCATACAGATATTATTTTTAATTGTGTTGCNNGGCTTTGCCCCGCAACACAATTACTTGACAATATCAAGATACCGCGCCGTGTTTATCGCGAACAGCTCCTTTTCGCCCTTTAGCACCGTGATCTTCGCTTTTATCATCCGCGCGCTTTCGCTGAATACTACGTCCATACGGTACGCGGCCGAGCTATCGGAAACATCTTCCCAGCTTGCGTCGTAGTAGAGAGTATAGCCGTTCGCGTTGGCCACGGCTTTATCGAATAACCCCGGCGAACGCGGGTCGCTAGAGCCGCGTATAGTCTCCGCCGCGGCCTGCGCCCTGAGCATCGCGTTGGTCGTATCCGCGCTCTCTATGCTCATAAGCCGCGCACGCGCGAAGAGATTTACGCATACGACGCTCGATACGGCAAAGAAGAAGATCACGACGATCAATTCGATTAGAAACAGCTTCGTCTTCGAGCTCTTGATTTCCATCATCCGGCTCCAATCCCGCCTGACGCCGAACCCTTCAGGCTAACCAAACTGTCGTATTCGCCGCCGCGCGCGTCCATAAGCGTCATTCTGTAAAGCCCGCCGCCCATCGCGTCGATTTCAAAGCCCGACAGATCCATGATCTCCTGCCCCGCCTCCGGCGCAAACGCCGTACCCCGGCGTATGAATATTTCGCTTAGCTTCCCGCCCGAAAGATATATCCACGTTTCATACGTGTCGTTGTTTATCTCCTGTGAAAGCACCAGCGCGTCGCCCCCGGCTATGCTCGTTACCTTCACGCTTCCGTACGCGTCGCCCTGGCGTATCTTTTCCGTTAGGTATACGAACGAGCTGCGGATGTTGTAGTTTTCGTCGCTGGAGCGCGATATGTCGTTGTACGCGTTTGCGCCCAGCACCACTACGAAGAGCGCGAGCACAGCGAACGCCAAAAACAGCGCCAGCGTGAAGAGGATATCTATCGTGTGTTGACCCTTGCGCCCCATGCACCCTCCTTTAGGCGGCTACCGCCTTTATTCCGCCTGGCTGAATACCGCGATATCCGGCATAAGGTTCATGCCCATCACGCGGTAGTGGTAGATGTATTTATCCGTGTTCAGGATAACGCCGTAGTTCGCCGATAAATATTCCAGGCTCGGCGGATAGCGCCCCTCTATCGCGTAGCACTGCACCGTCGCGCGCCGGAGGTTTTGCTCCATAAGCCGTATGCTCTCGCTGGAGGACGATTCGGATACGTCCTTGAGCCCCATTACGATGCTTATCGTTATCAGCGTGAAGAACAATACCGGTATCAGCACCTTGATGATATCGGACGCGCTCGCCTTTTTCCTGCTAAAAGCCTTCGCCAAAGCTCGGCGCCCCCTTTCAGCCTATCGCGGACATTACGCCCATCAGCGGCACCATGACCGTCATCAGTATGAACCCGACTATCAGCGACAGCACAGCGACCAATGTGGGCTCCAGCGCCGAGACTATCGTGTTGATGCGCTTTTCGATGTCCTCTTCGTAGTGCGCCGAAATGCGCTGCATCACAACGTCCGACGTCCCCGTGCGGAAACCTATCGCGATCATCCGCCCGTACGCCCCCGTAAAGAGCCCCGTCTGCACGATGGAATCCGCCAGCGGCTTCCCTTCCTTTAAAAGCTTGCCCGTCTTGGCTATTTTGCGCTTCGTAGCGGGGTTTTCCGTTACGTTGTACGACATCTCTATCGCCCTGTCCACGTTCATGCCGCTCGAAAGCATGAGGGCCATAACCGACGCGAAACGCCCCGACGAGACCGTTTGCGACAGCCTGCGAAAAACCCTGTCGAATACCGTCGAAAACATCGTTTTGCCCTGCGAGCTCTTGTAGCCGAACATAATGCCCAGCGCGACGATGCACAAAACGACCGTTATCACGAGGATATTCTGGCTCAGCCCGTCGCCGAAGCGGATTACGCTTTGGACAATCGGGGGCATCTCGCTGCCGAGCTGCTGGAATACGCTGCCGAACACGGGCATGATCTGCGTGATGATCACCAAAATGACCGCAATCATCATCACGATCATGACCAGCGGATACGTTATCGCGCCGCGAATGCCCTTTGAAATGGATTCGCTGCGCTCGTAATATTGGCGCAGAGCCTCTAAAACGTCGTCCAGGCGGCCGGAAACCTCGCCGATTTGAACCATGCTGACCATATATTCCGG
>DBDD01000259.1:4072-5136 GCA_002293365.1 Christensenella sp. UBA941
TGCGTTAGCAGCGTCTGGATAATGTCGAAGCCCAGGCCGCCCTTTTTCGTGTCCTCGCGCATGATGATTAAGCTCTCCTGGAGCGTTATGCCCGCCTCGATCATAAACGCGAGCTGTTCGCAAAACGCGGCAATCTCCGAGCTGGACAGCTTCTTTTTGCTCATTACTTTCTCCTTTGCACGCTTATGGCCCATACTAATTATTAACAGCAAAAAATAAAGATAGCGTATATGGATACAGCTTAAATTTTCCACAACTGAGATAATATTACTAAAATTTGGCGCAAAACTCAAGAGCAAATATAATGGCAATAGTAATCAAAATGTAAAATTTCTATATCTATGCAATAATAAACCGCGAAGCAACGATTATATTCAAGAGCGCTGTATCACAACATGCGTACTATAATACAGAAGCCCCGGCTATTTACAATTATCATCTTGTGTTGTATTATTGTTACAATCCACATGTGACAGAAGTATGTTTATCAACCGAAGGGAACCCGTTTTAGCTATGAAAAGAATCTTGGCGGCGACAATAGCGTTTATAGCGCTGTGCGTACTTGGAAACGGCGCGTTCGCGCTCGTCGCCAGGCGGGATGAACCGGATAAGAATCCTCCGGTTTTTATCAGCGGGCTAACAGTGTCGGACGCTTGGATGAGCGGCCTGACGCTATCGAACTGGCAAGGCGCTCTCGCCGATCAGACATATGTCGAGGGCACAAATATATGGTTTATCGCGAAAATCAGCGTATCCGCCTGCGACGATACCGACGGCGGGCCGCTATGGACAAACGGCAACGAGGAGGCCTTGCTGAGCATTACCGGCAAGAACAACTGCCTCGATTTCGCGGCCGCGGCTTCGGCCAATTTCGCCCGGATAGAGGGCATGGACGTTTTGAGCGAACGCGTGAACTCCAACGACACGAGCCTTGTCAACGCCAGGGCCGAAGGGGCCGTTTTCAAATTCAGCTGCAAGGAGATACCGCTTTCACCGTCGATTGAAAACGGGATGCTGGTCTTTTCCGAGGATCTTGCGAATCTAAAGCTGGACGGCATATATCC
>DBDD01000259.1:5229-5946 GCA_002293365.1 Christensenella sp. UBA941
GCCCATACGTTCCTGCGCGATCCCGGCGGGCAGATCGACGAAAACGCCGTTTATACCTCAGAAAATTGGTGGGAGACGTTCAGCCCCGGCGCAAACGCGCGGCTGCACCCCGGAGACCGCTCCTATATCTACCGCTTTGACAATACCTATAACAACAAGGTTTACTCGATNNGACGCGCCCTTCGACAGGGCGGCCAGCATCTACGTCGTTATGAACGACGCCGCGACGAGCTTTTGCATCGGCTTCGCCGTTGAAGCGGGCGGAAGGATTCAGGGCCTCGTTTTTTGGGACGCGAACAAGGAAGACGTTAATCCCGGCGCTTTCAGGCGCGGCGGCGGCGCCAAGGAAAACGCGGCAACATGGGACGCGGCGAGCTATTCCAGGCTGATAACGAACGCCTACGGGAACGACCTGACAATTTTAGGCGAAAACATATCGATAAACGCGACGGAGCTTCGGGCGATATTCCGCTATTTCGGCATCAGCAGGACGAACCCCGCGAATGTGGACGACATGACGTTCCTAGCCCCAAATACGGGCCGCGCGAGCTCCAGCCGCGCCGCGAAGGAGACGAGCGCCGAAGCGCGCTACAACGTTTCCAGCGGCGACAGCGAGTTCGACGCCTTGTTCGTTAATCCAACGGAAGGGGTAATGCAGCCAACGCCAACGCCCTCGCCGTCCGCCGCTCCGGATTTCGTCCTCCCCGGCTCGCCCTT
>DBDD01000205.1 GCA_002293365.1 Christensenella sp. UBA941
GCGTTAATAGAGGGACTCAATTGCGAAATATCGAGCGCCTGCTCGGCGTAGGCCTCGCCCTTAGCGTTTGGCGCGCCGCTTACTCCCGGCGACTCCGTAGCGCCCTGCTCCGCGGGGGCCTGGCAGGCTGCGAAAGCAAGGCATAGCAGCGCTAAGGCCAGCGCAATGATTCTCTTGGAAGAACTAATTGGCATTATATGGGTTGCTCCTTTGTATAAGTTACAAATAGTTTACTAATATATATATAGAGTACACCCGTGGTCAAAATATGTACAGCTTATGATTTTATTGTGTCATGGCCTTTCTTTTTCGCATATTGGGGCCGTTACTTGGCAAGCTAATAGTTATTAAATATTAGGAGGTGCTCGCATGAACAGCTATGCAGCCTTGACGCAGGAGGAAGTAAAGGAGATCATGCGCTTCGAGGAAGCGTTCAAGGCTTCGTTTAAGAAGGACGTCGTACTTGTGGCGTACGGGAAATAAGTTACATTTTCACAGCGCTACATTGCAGGGGCGATTCATGAATCGCCCCTGCTTGACAAATACGACTTAGTCTTATAAACTTAGTTTAACGTAACGCTTGGAAGGAATGAGTTTATTGGAGCAGTACAATATCCATGCGGCAAAAACGCATCTGTCTTCGCTCGTAGATAAAGCCGCCCAAGGCAAGCCCTTTATTATAGCAAAGGCAGGTAAGCCTCTAGTAACTGTCAATCCTTATACGCCGCCCGCCAAATCTCCGCGTGTCGGATTTATGAAAGAAGTCGTATTAATTCCCGACGACTTTGATCAAATGTGCGCCGACGAAATCCTTGGATTGTTTGAAAACGGACAATGAGGCTGCTTCTCGATACCGGTATTATTCTTTGGACGGCGACGGGCAAATCAAACGCCGAAGCGGCGCGCTATATAAACGACACAGATAACGTTTTACTTTTCAGCTCAGCCAGCATCTGGGAAGTAGTTATAAAGCGCAATCTTCGCCGCGCGGATTTTACAGTTAATCCCGTATCGTTATATAGCGGGCTAATCAGCGCGGGATACGAAGAATTGCCAGTATTCGGAAAACATACGCTGCTCGTCGGGACGTTGCCGCCGCTGCACAAAGATCCTTTCGACCGCCTTTTACTTGCTCAGGCTATGTACGAGGGAATACCGCTGTTAACTTCCGACAAGATGCTCGCTCAGTATTCAAGCTCGGTTATCCATATTCCCGCAATGAAATAGCAGATTGGAGTAATAACTAGCATTGTACAAGCAAACCGTCGCCAGAAAACAGCTCCCCACGTTCGCGGCGATCGCGCTGATCGTCTTGGGCGTGTTCGTCGTATATTTCGTCGCGGGCTTCATAGTATTTTTCGGCGCGAGCATAGGCTTTCCATACCTCGAATACCTAGTCTACGCGCTGCTCATAGCCGCGGGCGTCTATCTAATAAGCCATTGGCTTACAAGCTACGCCTACGCGCTTTCGAGTACGGAGCTTTTGTTCGAAAAATACGTCGGCAAGCGCCTTAGACAGCGCGAGGTCGTCGAGCTGAACGCTATAGAGTCTTTTTGCCCATATGGCGAAGGACAAAAGGCCGACGGCGGGACGCTGCGCTTCGCGTACGGCAAAAAAGGCCTTATGGCCTTAACCGCGCGCGCGGACGGAACGCGCTACTTAATTCTTTGGATGCCGGACGGCGAGATGATCAAGCGATTAATGGATGCCATTGGCCGCGAAGACGATAAGGACGATCAGCAAAAGGGCGAATGAAACCGAACCGAATATGACGAGCTTGCGTATGCGCGCCCGCGAAGGATTTACGGAGACGCGCTTTCCCGAGTTGCGCAAAACCGCGCGCTTCAAAAGAAACCAGCGCGTAACGTTAAGATGCATCGTCATCGTTTCCGCGCCGACCGATAGGGCCATCATCATGAAAACCATGAATATTGCGGCAATCAGCGCGTAGACCGGAACGGATAGTATCTGCCCTACGTTTGATTTTTCGTATGAAAGCGAATTGATACGGACATACAGCGTATAGAGGTACAGCGCGACGGGAAGAAGCATCGCCAGCCCCCGCACGACGACGAACACGAGCCACGAAAGAAAATCGTCCGCCCAATCCGTTTCAAATTCGAGCAATTCGCGCGTTTCGTCGTAGGAATAATAGTCGTCCACGTCGAAAAAGTCTTTGCCCCGGCGGCGCAGTTGCCGGGCCCTGGCGATTGGCATGAACTGCAAATCGCGCCGCTCTATAAGCGGCAAAAACAGCTCCGGGGGCAGAGCGTCCTCGTCGACCAGAAGCGCGCCGTCGATACGGTTGCCGCGCGCCTGGAGGTCGTAAACGCAGCCGATCATGTAGCGGTCGAAATCCCCGCGGCGAATGATATACCGGTGCAGCAAGGGCTGCTCGGACATAAGCGTATCCCGCTCTACGAAATATAGTATCCGTTTACTCGGATATTGCTCGATGCCCTTGGAAAAGAGCAGCATGGATGGTTTGTAGATCGTCTGCATGTTCTGCATATTCTCCCCTGTGGGATTCGATTCCTGCCGCTTAGGAATATTTTACTGTCCATCGGAGGTGCAAAATTGGCGGCTCCCATTGAAGACGCCCTCTCCAGGTATTCAAGCGCCGCTCGCTATCGTTTTCACATGCCCGGCCACAAAGGCGCGCTCGATGTTTCGGCAAAGCGCGACGTAACGGAACTGCCCGGCCTCGACAATTTGCGTATGCCATCCGGCTGTATTATGGAGGCTCAGGCGCTTTTGGCAAGGGCGTTTGGGGCGAAGAGCTCGTTCTTTCTTGTAAACGGCTCTAGCGCGGGCATAATGGCGTTTCTGCTCTCGCTCGGGCAAAACAAGAAGATCCTTTTAGAGCGCGGCGCGCATACGAGCTTCGCAAGCGGCCTTGCCCTATCGGGGCATACGGCGCTTTTCTTGCCGCAGCGCTATTATGACGGCGTTCCATTGCCAAGTGTTCCCGAAGACGTGAAAGCAATGCTGAAAAAGGAGCGTTTCGACGCCGTTTGCCTCGTTTCGCCGAACTATTACGGCCTTTGCGCCGATATTCCGGCGATTGCCGCGCTTTGTAAACAGGCGGACATACCGCTATTCGTAGACGAGGCGCACGGCGCGCATTTTAGCTCGGGAGCGCCGTTCCCAAAGGGCGCGGCGGGCTACGCTTCCGCTTGGGTACAGTCGGCGCATAAAACGCTGCCCGCGCTTACGCAAGGCGCTTACTTGCATTTGTCAGACGGGATCGACGCCGAGCGCGTTCAAAGCGCCCTTAATCTCGTACAAACGACCAGCCCGTCATATCTTTTGCTCGAATCGCTCGACAATGCGCGGGCGGGCTTCGACCCGGAGGAGT
>DBDD01000131.1 GCA_002293365.1 Christensenella sp. UBA941
CTTAATTTATATTGTAGGAGGGACTCAATTGCTTCACTGATATGCTTTCCGCCGGCCCCTCCCAGTCCCAGCGCTGCCACCGAAATCGCTCGTCATAAAAAGTAGCGGTGCCGAGCATCTCGCCTTCCAGCGTCTCCGTCACATGTTTCATCGCCATCGCGCCCGGAACAGGCGGTAATCCCCTTGGCGGCGCAGTAGTCAGCGCCTTTAGTATGGCGCGTTTCGCTTCGGAGACTATTTGCGCCTTTCGCGCCTCGAACTGCTGCGTTATAAAATCGGGAATCCTTCCGTCCGCGATAATAATTCCGGAAAGATACGAATCTAGAACGGAATAATACTCTTTCAACAGCGATGATCGCTGCCTTTCGTCCTTGAGTTTTCCTCGAACATAATAACGCGCGTCGATCTTCGCTAACGCTTCAGGCTGTGTTTGCCTCCAACATCACCCTATGATGAACCCAATGATGAACTTCGCCCCAAATACCATAAAACGGCAACTCCATAAACCATGGGCAACGCAAAAGCCCCCGTTTCCGGGGGCCTTCGGGTAGCGGCGGTCGGATTTGAANNACCAACGACACTTCGGGTATGAACCTGAAGTTCTCGCAATTTCGTAAAGTCCCGCAACATCAGGATTTTCCCTAAACGCCTTAACTTTTGTGCATTATCATGCATCGCATTACTCGTATTATTCGCATAGTTTACCGCATAAAATTCGGTATGATGCGGTAAAAATGCGGTATAATACCGTGCTGCGCTCCGCGCTCGTGCCGCCCGTCAGGTACGTCGGCTTACTCGGCGCTCAATTTGCATATTCTCACGCTTCGCTCTTGGTTCAACCGTGCCGCCCGTCGAGTATCATCAAAAATGAGGAGGCCCATTCATCATGAACGACGAATACAGGGTGCCTCCAAAAATGGATAGCCCTATTTACATCGCATTGAAATCATCCGTAAAGCGGTTGCAACCCGTTTTATTGATCACATCGCGAAGGTACAAGGGATTTTACTATGCTATGCGCGCTTGCGCTCCTGCGTGATTCTGGCGCGTCTGATATGCGTAAAAAGGTGTGGAGCTTCCGGGAGGGTCGTTACAGCAAACCGATTATTCGCGCGGCTCCTTGAATGAACGCCTCGTAATACTCTTGCTGAACGCGCTCCAACTCCTCCATAAGCCGTATATACGTTTTCTTGCGCATCCCTCGCGGACGATTAGGAATATAACACTGAGCGTCGATAGGCGCTAAATCCTCTGTGACATGAAACTTATCTCGAAGCAGCCGCTTCATCCTGTACGCGCATTCCTCCGTACCATGCGTAATCTGCTGGCTGCGATAATTCAGCTTGGCGCAGTTCCGGCTGAGAGATACGCGCCGCCCTTTGTGCTTAATGATATAAATATAGCGAAATCGCTCTCCGCAAGCCGGGCAGAGGAAGAAACAGCGGTCATGCGTCCCATAACCGACGTGCTGAAAACTGAACTCAACCTTGATTCCGTCATATGTCATGCTGTCTAGGCTTAAAACGATTGAAACACCGTTTCCTTTGTCCTCGTATGTATCGCAGTCCATGCCATTAGCTTTGATAGCGCGGCGAATCTTCCCGACATAGAAGCTGTCGAGATGCCTACGGCGCTCTACGGTGTTGTGCGTCTGGTTGTGACCACCCCTCATATTTTTGATTCCCCCTGATTGCCTAAATAATAAAGCTATCCCTTACTATTTCGCGAATAGTGTCGCTATGTCATTATACCATCGCTAGGCGCAAATACTGCGATTTGAAGTCATAGTAAGCTGGAGTTTTCGGCAATTGTGCCGAATACTACGCGCGCCGCCCGGCGGGAGCGCTGACGTGGAATCCCGCGCGAGAGGCAACCGCGCATAATTACGCAGTAACGCGCCGCCCGTCGGATATCTCGGCTTCAGCCCAAAGTTGGGCTCAGTGATTGCCCCCGATTTTGGGGTCGGCGGACAGAGAAAAAAAGAGAGCAGCAATCCGGCGCACCGCAGCGGAATGACGGCAGAATAACCGCCGAGACATAAGCGCCCGCCAGGGCACGTAGCAGGACGCGAAGCGGCCTTAACGTACGGAGCGCGCCGCCCGTCCGAGGGGTCTGGGGGTTATCCCCAGCGAGCACGCGGAGCGATTTTCCGAAGGAGAATCGTGGCGCGCGGAAGTGGAGTGGAACGCCACTTCCCCTACTCGCGGGTCGCAGTTGCCCATCTGAGCGCTGATTTTCAAGCAGTTCATACCCGCTCTTTTTTAAGGAGTGAATTTGTTACGATAGCCGCACTCAATTAAGCCTCGCAATGATTCAGGAATACCTGTATAAGAGTGCTGAACCAACTGTTCAGTACAGCGCGCCGCCCGACGGGTGCTACGCCTTGTACCGCGTCTTTTTAATCGAATCCAACACTTCCAAAACGCAATACATCTTTGTTCCGCACGGCTTATAAAACGGAACAGCGTTCTCAATAATGTGCTGTCGCATTTTTTGCTGACTTAGTCCGAATACGTTAGCCAGATCCGTCATGTTGAGAAAGAGTTGCCCTTTGTACTCTGGATAGAACTCTCGAACGAAACGAATCATGTCAAGCGAGCTTATCATAGCGAAACCCTCTCGTAATAAATACTAACATATTGCCTATCGCGAGTGCCGCAGAGCCCAGAGCATGGCCCCTGCGGATTATATCGTTATGTTATTTACTGAAACTTCGCAGCTAAAAAA
>DBDD01000242.1:0-1361 GCA_002293365.1 Christensenella sp. UBA941
GAACGTTACTCCAACGAAGGCTTCGGAACGCATATCCTTGCCGCGACTGCCGGAGCCAAGCAGCCGAACGGTATGCTGTGGGGCGTATTCGATAGCGGCATCATGGAACAGCTCGAATACCAAGCCCCCTGCCACGCGGTCTTTGATTATACCGATCCCAAGAGGGTGGAACATTTAAGCCTCGCATTGTCGCAAGCGCGAAACGCCGGGAATGATGGCATTTTGACGAGCGGGCAGCGTCCGCTCTATAGCGCGGATACGCTGGAGCAACTCGCTGCTTCTATGTTTGACGACGATCAGAGCCGCGAGCGGTTTCTCGCAACCGTGAAGCGGTATAATGAGCTGTGCGGCGCGGAGTGTGACGCGGATTTCGGCAAAGAGCCGCATTTGCTGTTCCCCGTCTATAAGCCGCCGTTCTACGCGTGCGGGCAAATGAAGGACAGCCGCAAGCCCGGCGGGCAATCGCTGAAGCTGCTCGTTACGGTCAGCGGGCTGATGATCGATGAAAACCAGCGGGTATTAGGCGACTCGTTCGAGCCGGTTCCCGGCCTATACGCCACCGGGAATTGCAGTGGAGGGAGGTTCGGCACGGCGTATACGACGTCGGTTCCGGGTCAGAGCATTAGCGTCGCGCAAACGCTTGGAATGGCGCTGGGGCGGCACCTGACGCTTGATGTATAAATAGAATCGGCTGTATTATAGACAAGGTGGAGAATATAAAAATGCAGGATTATCAAACATTTTTTCAAGCGAATCCCAACGGCGTTATGGGAACGGTGGACGGCGGCGAAGCGAGAACCAGGACGTTCCAAATACTATGGGTGGACGGCGACAGACTCTTTTTCTGCACGGGCAACCACAAGCCGGTATACGCGCAGATGATAGCGAATCCGAAGGTGTCGTTCACCGCGCTGAACCCCACGACGATGGAATCCGTCAGCGTGTGCGGCACGGCGGTTTTCATCGATGATCCGAACGGCAAGAAGCGGGCGCTGGACGAGAATCCCGGCATCAAGGCGATCTACAAAACGCCCGACAACTCGGTTTTTGAACTGCTCTATGTCGAAGTTTCCTACGTGTCGTCTTTTACTTTTAAGAATGAAAAATGAACAGGGGCGCGGATTGTGAATAAGAATCAGCAGATAGATTTTCTCCTGCGATATCTTCTCGATGAAGGAGGATACGCCGAACCAATCCCTCTTTCTTTCGATGAGAAATGGCGTTTATTCCGCGCGCTCGTCAACGTGCGGGAGCCAAAGCCGGTGAGCGACGAATTTATGGCGGCACAAGACGCTCTATTGCAATCGCTCATCGCGGAGAAAGGCGTTACGGATATAGAGGATTTATCGCACGTTCGGGAT
>DBDD01000242.1:1388-3662 GCA_002293365.1 Christensenella sp. UBA941
ATGCTCGGCTGCTTCGTGCCTAATCACGCCTGCATCGACAACGCCATTCACACCTTCGCGGGCGTTCAGCTTCGTTTGGAATGCGCCGGGATTATGCGAAAGCAGGGGCATCCCGAACAAACAGGAACGGCGAAGATCACGGCGGCGTACAATCTGCCTAGCGAATATATTTTGCATACGGTAGGCCCCATTATTAGCGGCAAGCTGACTCAAGAGGATTGCGGCCTGCTCGCGTCGTGCTACCGTTCATGCTTGGAAATGGCGGAGCAAAAGCGAATCGCTTCCGTCGCGTTCTGCTGTATCTCGACGGGCGAGTTCCATTTCCCCAATGAAGAAGCCGCGCAAATCGCTATCGAAACCGTAACTCGGTTCGTAGCCGAAAGACAAAGCTCGCTCAAAGTGATCTTCAACGTATTTAAGGAAACCGATTATGAAATCTACGCCCGATACCTCGGAACAAATTAACAGGCTCAAAACGGCAATCGACGAAGCGGACGCCGTGGTAATCGGCGCTGGCGCGGGCATGTCTGCGGCGGCGGGTTTGACCTATTCCGGCGAACGGTTCAATAAGCATTTCGCGGACTTCATCGCCAAATATCGCTTCGCGGACATGTATTCCGCGACGTTTTATCCTTACAACACGCTTGAGGAATATTGGGCGTACATGAGCCGCCATATCTATATAAACCGCTACGCCCATCCTGTGGGCGAGCCGTACAGCAAGCTGCTTGAAATCATGCGGGGAAAGGACTATTTCGTAATCACCACGAATGTTGACCACCAGTTTCAAAAAGTGGGCTTCGATAAGCAACGGTTATTTTATACGCAGGGCGACTACGGGCTATGGCAATGCTCCGTTCCCTGCCACAAGCAGACATACGACAACGAGGCCGCCGTAAAACAAATGCTCGAAAAGCAAAGCAATTTGCGCATCCCCTCGATGCTTGTGCCGCGCTGCCCGAAATGCGGGAAGCCCATGAGCATGAATCTGCGCATCGATCATACGTTCGTACAGGACGACGGCTGGCATCAGGCGGCGAAGCGGTATGAGGATTATCTCCGCCAGCACATGAAGGGCAAAGTCTTATATCTCGAACTCGGCGTCGGCGGTAATACGCCGGTCATCATAAAATACCCGTTCTGGCAGATGACGACTGCGAACCGTGACGCGATTTATGCTTGCGTCAATTTGGGCGAGGCGGTTTGTCCGAGGGAGATTCAGCGGCAATCGGTTTGCATTGATCAAGATGCGGGCGAGGTGCTGGCTGAATTGTTATAAAAAGCAGAGGGACACATAAAACTGCTCTCCGCCTATTGAATACCGTTCACTTTATGCCTACAACGACAATTCTAAATACTTCAATAGATTTACCGCGCTAGGCGTTATTTAGGAGTTGGCTCTCCAAATTTCAACGTGGAACCTCATCCTCACCGGCATCACGCGCGCGAAAAAGGCGGTCGTGCTAGTGGGCGAGGCGAAGGCGGTATATGTTGCGGTGGATAACGATAAGGTCAAGGCGAGGAATACGCGGCTGGCTGAACGATTGGCGGGGCCGAACGGAAGAAAGGATGCGTAAATGATCGATGAACATTGTTATTAAGAACAACTGCGAAAAATCGCAGCAATTGCAAAGCCAAATCGCGGAGATCGTCTTGGACGCTTACTGGGATCAAATATCCATGCTCTCAAACGACAAAACGAAAATGCTTGAGGCCATGACGGGCGCGTATCGCTCAGAATACTTTTATATCGCGTATGACGGCGATACCGCAGTAGGCGTTGCAGCGTGTAGCCCGCCCGGAAAAAGGGCAATAGCGATCAACCTGGAGCAGATGTGCCGCGCTTTGGGTCAGGAGCTTGGATAGATAGCCAGCGGAATAATGCAAAGCGAGTTTGAGAAGCCGCTCGACTTTGGGCCGGACAGCGCTTACATCGAGTTTGTCGGCACGGCGAAATCCGCTCAAGGCAAAGGCGTGGCGTCCGCGATAACCAAGCATATCTTGGATACCGCGCCTTACAGGCGGCTGGTGCTGGAGGTTGCCGATACGAATGCCGCCGCTATGCGGCTGTATGAGAAATTCGGTTTTAACGAGTTTGAGCGTGTTGCCGAACCTGACGGTGAACGGAGCGGCTTCAATTATCGGATATACATGGAGCATGTACGCTAGGCTTGCCTACTTCGTTTGAATAGAACCGAAACAAAAAAGGCGGTCAACGACTGAACCGCCTCTTTCGTTCTTTTATATCGCATAAACGCTGTGATAATGGAGGTT